>QIJG01000109.1 GCA_003232715.1 Nitrospirota bacterium | reverse complement strand
GCATCCAACTCCAGCCCCACCGACCCCAGATGATTACTGTATTGATATTTGTAGAGCACAGTTTCATCCAGTTGAGGATTATCCGTTAGCAACACATCCTCAACCATTAACACCCGCTGGTCATCAACAAACAGATGGTGGGTTTCGATCTCTTCCACAAGAGTGCCGCCAACCCAACGCCGATAACGTTCCATACCACCCAAATAAAGTCGCTCTTCTACCTCATTACCGATGCGCTCAATCCGCTTGCGGCTACGCTGTTTTTCACTGTCGTAGTTATACCAGGCCTGACCCCCGCCACCCAAGTTGACGTTGTGGATCATGTCACGGTAATCCCAGCGAAGATTAAATGCATCCGGTGTGCGATTGAGGTTGAGCATGCTGCCGTGGGTGTCGTAGTTGTACTGCACTGCATTGATTTCATCACCACCCAACCAGGTACGCAGCAGCCGATTACTGTCATCGGCATAAGCATAGTTGCGAGTCCAACCGCCACGATCTGCGCTATGACGCATTTGCATGATGTTGCCGACACTGTCGTAGCGGTATTTTTGGGTATAGTTACGCAAGGCATTTGAATCATTGGGCGTGCTGATGGGAAAACTTACATCCGACGCTGTGGGTGGTTTTTGAGGTGGTGCGCCGCTTACGCTGTATTGTTCTCGTCCTGTTGCTTTTACCAATCGATACAGAGCGTCATAACGGTATCGGCTGCGTGGGATAACGATTTGGTTGCGAAAGAAAACCGGCTCGTAAGCCTCGTCATAGATTTCAGTGATGTTGCCAACCGGGTCGTAAGTATAAGAGAGCTGTTGCAGTATTTTGCTATTGTGAGTAGTATGCAGTTGTACCAGACGGAAGGTCTGTGTATCGTATTCGTAACGGGTGATGGTGCCATTACCGTTGTCAATACGCTGCCGTTGGCCTTTGGCATCGTATTCAATCTTACGAATAGCCTCCGTTACACGTCCACGCAGGGTGAGTGTTTCACTAACGAGGACTCCACGTTGGTTGTACTGCGGTCTATAGATGGCAGGTTTGCGACCCACAACATGCCAGTTTTCCAGGCGCACCATGCGATTCAGTGCATCGTATTCTGTTGCCTGAGTGAAGGTTTCTACTTCCATGCCGCGAGTTGAAGAGCTTGGCGACCAGTCAATTACGGTTGCCTGATAGGCGCCGATCAACTGTCGATGCACTTCACGTGGATTGCCTTTAAAGTCAAAACGCTGGTTGGTTATCAAGCCGCTGGCATCGTAACTTTGATAAACCTGACCACGTAAATTACGCACTATCGCATCCGCTTGTGTTTCACCATAAACAAATCGTGCCACCACCTGTGGTGTACCCCCGTTTATTCGCAACTGCCGTGCTAAAGGTCGGCGCAGTTCATCGTAGATGGTGTGGAAAACCCGGTTTTCAGCAACCATGGCACCGCCATCGGTCACTCTTTCATTTTCATCCCAGGCATAAAAAGGCTGCCCGGCGGTATCGTTTATCATCCAGCGGTCACCGCCATCCATGCTGTGCTGAAAAAGCAGGTTACCAGCGATGTCGTAACAGGGTACACTGCCTGTCGGAATTGCCTCCGGTGCCATGGGGTCGTTTTCATCTGCGGCACGCACTGGTTTAACCGGCGTGATGTATTGCATCACCAGGTTGCCACGGGCATCTCGGATCCAGAGGGGTTTGCCTTCGGTGTCGAGTTTGCTGAAAGTGATGGTCTTTTCATCTTGAACAACTCCGGCTGCATCTTTGACCCGGTTGTGGGCAACGCTGATGACCTCGCGGCCCAGGCTGTCGAGAAATACAGTGGCGGGGGTATTGGCATGTTGAGAGGCTAACCAACCGGTCAGTTGATCTGGCGTTAAGCTGATATCACCGGTTACATCTCTTGGCGGTTCAATGGCGGGGTCCTGAAAATTCCGGTCGTTTTGTTGGTACCACCGGCTTTCCAGTACGGTGTCATTGGCATCGTAACTGCTTATTTCCCAGGGGGTGAATTCAACTTTCGTGAAAGTGCCGTCAGGCAGTTCGGTGCGGATGACTCTGCCTGCACTGTCGTAATAGAGAACAGGTGTGACGCCGACTTCTCGATGCTCTTCAAAGTGGTGTCCGCTTTCACTGAAATAGGGTTCGTACTGTTTGACCGGCTTGCCTTTGTTATTGAGGATGGTTTTGCCGTTGGCAATCCAACGCAACGGGCCACCTTCAGTTTCCGGCTCTGCCTGAACTTTTGTAACCAATACGTTGCCGCCGCCATCGGAATACTCAAAACCTGTTTGTATCGGGCTTGTTTCACCGGTAGTGAGTTGTGCAACATGTTGTTCTCGCACAATGCCGCAGGCTGAGGAGGGATTTACGCCCCAGCGAATAACTTTTTTGCCATCGTCCAGGGTTTCTTCAACTTCACCGAAGTAGTAGAGACTCCGCGACGAAGCACTGCCGAGCAGGCGGCGTGCTTCGTCTTGTTGGCGTTGTTGATATTCCGCTATGGGCTCTGCATCTGTTTTGGCTTCGGTAAAAAAACTGATGTGTGATGCGCTGTCAGGGTTCAGTAATTCATTAGTGAATCCGCTGAGACTATCTGCCTGTTCGCCTTTTCCTTTCACAGCCGTTGCGGTGGGCAGGCCGAGAAGATCAAAGATCACTTCTGACAAATTGCCGTTGATATCCTCCATTTCGCTGGGTTGCAATACACGGTAGTCGAAGACAATCACTTGTGTGCGATTGCCTACCGGATCGGTGGTACGGGATATAAACAGATCCCTGTTATCATATTCCAGTGTGGTGATGTTGCCGAAGGGATCTGTGTACTGTTCGGGCAGGTAGAAATGCTCTGCTGTATCTGTTGCGAACCCGGCGATACCGGAACGAATCCAGTACTGGTTGCCGGCTTCATTATATTGATAACCACTGAGTTCTGAAGTTTGCAGATCAGTCGTAATGGCTGGGCTGAGTCTGTCGCCCAGTATGCTGCTGATAAGATCATCGGTCATGGCCAGGGTGTAGGTTTCGTATGGCAATGCCAGGCTGTTAAGTGTTCCTTGTGCAAGCGGTGTTTCCAGATCATCGGCAAAATAGAGCATGCGAACCTGCTCTACCGCGCGCTTTTGCGGGGTGCTGCGATTAGCGATGAGGTGGTAGGCAATATCGGTCACTGTTGTGCCTTCTGTTTGATGCACTTCACTCAGTCGGTAATCACACAGTTGTTGCAGTTCAAAATAGTCACTGCCTGCAGGTGGTGTAATGCCGGTGAGTTCGTAGGTAATGACTTCGCTGGGCAGTCGCAGGCGATAGTTGTCGATGTCACCGCTAATATCACTGGTGGCATCATTGGTGAAGCGGGTTTCGGTATAAATCAGATGGGTTTCTTGCTGAATCCGGGTAATAAGTCTGTCCGTGCCATTGGGCAGGCTGGCATCTTTATAAGTCTGACGGCGTGGGTAGACGGCAGCGACGGATTGCAGGACATTGCCGTAGTCATCGGTTTGCAGATTCAGGGTGTGGGCAATACGCGGATCGGGTTGTAGCCTCTCTGTGCGTAAATCCAGTTCATAATTATAATTAATCGTTTCGCTCTGTGTGACGAGGAAAATGGCGTGTTTGTTGTCGCCACGATTTTGCAACAGGTTGATATTACAACCCGTGTATGCGGTGCTAAATAGTTTAGTGGGTTGATGTTTACCGCTTGTAGTCAGTTCATCAATATCCAGTTCGTAGACTTCCTGCCTGAGAGTTAAACCTTTGCAGGCTCTCAGTGCTTCACGCCATTCCTGGGTAGTGAGGTCGGCATCAACCAGGGTGGGCGGGGGGATCTGTTTTTCCTGAAAGTCGCTGATGCCAGGCAGTGAACCGGAGGTCAGGTTTTTGGGGAAATATTCGTGCTCGAACTGATTGAGAATTTTATCGCGTTGTAGAAATGCACCGGTATGGAACCATGTGATGGTTTTTATGGGTGGCTGGTAGAGTGTTTGGTCGCCGGTGATGTAGGGACTGTCGATATTGCCTTGAGTGAATATGCCATAGTTTTCTATATCGACCTGTTCAACCCGGCCAAATCCCCGGAACTCACGCTCGAAACCATCGAAATAACCGTGATGGTAGCTGTAGGTCGAGCTGAATGAGGTTTCGCGCCACTTGTCCGTTACGGTGACTTTTTCAACCACATGCACCGGGAACGGTAATTTGGTTATCCAGGGTTTACCGTTACGTTTGTCTTGCAGATAGAATTTGGTTGAAGGCGCATACTGAATTTCAGTTTCAACACCGAGATTGTTGCTGGTCTTGATCAGCAGATGCGGTTTTTGCTCACCCATGAGATTGACGTAGCGCATGGGTTGCTGCGAGTCTCCGGGAAACGGCGATGACCAGACCAGGCAGGCCGTACCGTTGCCAAACAGATCAGTGGGTACGATACTGACAAGATCATCCACACGGGGAAAGATGTTTAAGACCTGCGGCGCATTCCAGCCGTTACCAGAGTGGTTGAAGTAGAGGCGCACACCATCGCGGTGCAGGTAGATGATGTCGATTGCGCCTGAGCCGTCAATATCGGCCAGTCGAATGCGTTTTTGATCAAATTGCTCCGGGTTATCGAAATATGGGGCGTTATCCATGTTGACTTTGGCGCCGAAACGACCGTAGCCCAGGTTGGGCCAGTAACAGACTTCGCCATTACGAATCCGCACTAAATCAGTAAGCCCGTCGCCACTGAAATCACTGAGATAGATCGATTGTGTGCCATCAGCAAAGACCAGGCGCGGGCCTTGCTCTTCATTCAGTGACTGGGTGACACGGCGGGCCGGTCCAAAACCTTCTTTGGCCAATGAGGCGTGCCAGATGAAGGCATCGTCTTCGGTGATCAGCAGATCGGCGTGGCCATCGCCATCCAGGTCGATAAATTTCAGATTGGGGTCGCGGGTGTTGCGATTAAGGAGCGAAGTAAACGGGCGGAAGGGCTGCCAACCCTCTTATAAAAGCCGGGGGTCGGGCCGTCGAACATCACCAGATCCGGCTGGCCATCACCTGCCAGATCCAAAATTTGAGCACCCACAGCCAACACCAGATTAGGCTTGGAAGCAACCCGTTCGAGCGCGGAAAATTCGACTACGCCCTCGTTTACCGGGCTCACATTGCGTTTGTAATACCAGGCATCCGCCTGCTCGGTGAAGATGCCTGGTATGCCCTCGCCATGTAGATCCGTCAACTGATATGCCGCGCCATCCACACCCATTGGCAAGTTTTCCAAACTTGTTGGATCCACGGTTTCCACTGTTTCTTGCACGACAGGTTGACTGTATTCAAGCTCGACAGGCGGTAAACTGCGTTTCAGATAAGCATCGTCATCACGCTTGTAACCATGCTGAGTGACAGCGCTCAGGAAAGTGTAAACGGGATTACGAACATTGTCGGGGTCTTGCTCGTGGGAGTAGGAGAAATCAGTGGAACGTACCAGACAATCGATGTCAACATCGGCTTCTCCGGAGAAATGGTGAAACATCAACACCCGGTGGCAGAGTCGGGTAGTACGCACCTCAAAACCTGCGCGGTAAGTTGAAAATGGATCGTTGCGGAAGTCCCATCGGCCAGAGTCAGCTGGAGTCGGTCTATTAGAGTCATGTTCACCGTAGTCAAACACCACCTCGAACATCCAACCGGCATTTTCAATTTGTACTTCAGTTAGAAAACGTGGGCGGTTTCCGACATCATCAAGCAAGGATGTTTGGTTGCCATAGTGAATAGACTTGAGATAACGGTTAGCGGTGCGCCGAATATCATCACGATCACCTCGATTACGTTCATTGGCGCGACTAATGTCAACACCAGTCCCATCCTCTGCTTTGTACTCGTAAAGAACGGCATTGCCTTTGTTGTCACGGATCTCACAGATAAGCCAGCTAAAGATGCGCTCGGGATTTTCAGGATCGGTAATACGAGAATCAGGATCTTTGCCGTAAATGGTAAGAATGTTCTCTTTGGAAATCGAATGCCAATGAACATCACCATCGCTTTGACGCGTCCAACGCTCGATACGCGCAAACAATCCTTCAATGCGTGGTTGATATCGATGGATGGTGTAATTCGAGGCGATGGTGTCGTCTTCATACCTGTTTCCGTCTGACTCAAGAACGGGAACCAGATCCTCAGCGCCCGACAGAATAAATTCATCGGACTCTGTTGCATCCTGATATTGGGGAAGCCCCTTGTCTGTTTTACGGGTAATTGATGGTAATGACAGGTTCCAGCCAAAACCAAATGACCCGTTGCCGGAACCGGAATCATAGGTGAGTGAAAGCTGCGGGCCGAAACCGGAGCGACCGGGACTTGTCGCTATTGGAACAGACAATGAACCAGTGCCAGTAACGGGATTAGCGGCAAATTTTTCGCCGATGCCACGGATAGATCCGCCACCCTTTGGCAGGTTTATGGTAGGTGGGCTTAATTGATTACTATTATCAGAAGAGTCTTTATTGACACTGTTTTTTGCTTGTTTATCAGGCATAATAGGCCCTATATACCTCACTTTCCGCGGTAAGTTTTCTTATCCTGGATCTCAGGGTTCTTTTTTATAGTTGCCCGTCATCTTCTTAATCCATGCAATGTCCTCTTTGGGGATAGCCTTTGATCGTGACCTTCCATCTTTTGTCCAGCTAACTCTTTAATACTTCAACTCCACAATTCTTTAACTATACAAGAAACAGCGGCAGAAACAGTATTTCCCTTTCTTTGTCAAAAAAAGAAAAGTTCTCCGACAATATGATTGTTTTCTTCACATGATATTTTTCTCTGAAGCTAAATAACGCCCGGCCGGCCTTGTTCCTGCTCAAAAATGACTTTACCTCGATTGCAGTATTTGCACCTGCTTCTTCCAGTACAAAGTCTATCTCGGCATGAGACCTCGTCCTCCAGTATTTGATCTCATAACCACTTTTAAGCAACTGCCCCGCTGTAAAATTTTCGTTAAGCATCCCTCTGTCTGTTCTTTCATTTAGGGGCTGAAAGTTACCGATAACCACATTCCTGAATCCATTATCCCGGAAGTATATTTTGGGGGACTTTGCTATCTCTGTCCTCTTATTCCTGCAGAAAGGGGGTACCATCTTTATTACAAATGTCTTTTCCAGGATATTCAGGTGTTTCATCAGTTTGCTGTAGTCAAGAGATGCAATCTGACCTAATTCATTGTAAACAACCATGGAACCCACCTGAATAGAGATGGCCTTAACAAGTTTTTGAAGCTCCTTCTCTGTGCTTAATTGAAGAATATCACGGATCTCCCTCAGAAGATAGGTATTATATATATTTTTCAGTACCGTTACTTTCTCCTCTGTATCACTTGTCAGTACTACCCGTGGATATCCTCCAAAGACCGCATATTCACCGTAATATCTGCGCATCTCTTTAATCAATGGTTCGGATAGAACAGGAGGAGTTTTCCTTTTGCCTTGAAGAAACAGATCAACCTTCTTCTTTGATTCGACATAGACATTTTCATAAAGTGAGGGGTTTCTGTAGCTCAAAAACTCCCTGAAACTGAACGGTGAGAGATGAAATATGAATATCCGTCCTACCGGATATTTCACAGCCTGGTGGGTCAGGTCAAGCACTGATGAGCCTGATATCACTATCTTAATCCTGTATGTGTCATAAAGGTACTTTAGCTTCTGCCCTCCCTCCCCGGCATATTGAAACTCGTCTATAAAGAGATAGTCATTTCCCTTTACATGCAGACTGTAGAATGTCTTGATATCACTATTGAACAAGTCAAGGATGTCCCGGTCTTCGAAATCAATATATACCGCCTTATTAAGACGTTTGAATATTTCCTTTAAGAGCGTTGTCTTGCCGCACTGCCTTGGTCCCACTACAGCAATAATCTCAGGGGTCTTTAGATATTTTATTAACCTGTCTTCAATCTCTCTCTTAACATACATAATTTTAATCCTACCGTATTTGTAATTTATTCAATAATAGCAGGGTTATTATTATTTGTCAATCCTGTATCATGAGCAACTCTCTGCCACCTCAAGCTCTTTTATGCTGTATTCTTAACAATATCGACTTCTCTGATATTGCTTTTAACTTTTCTCGTTCCGCTTCAAGGTTGTCAAAAGTGAAATAGTCATCATAAGCGGCATCTTCACTTATAAAACCCTCTTTAACCTTCGAATCGAATTCGAACACATCCTTAACACCATACTTTGCAGTGAATTCACACGGATGGTTAATTGCGAAATTACCTCGGAGACAGACAGGATGTCTGTTGAGAATGAGTGAAGAGTCTATCGTATTCCTTCCAACAACCTTTTATCGCTGGAACAGGCCGCCTTAATCAATCGCACCCCTGAGTGCCCGCACAATCTCCATCATGTCTTCAGGTAACGGAACCCGGAACTCAAGCCATTTACCGGTAACAGGATGACTGAACCCGAGGCGTTTGGCATGAAGCATCTGCCGCGGTATCTTCAGCACCATATTATTCAGCCTCAGGGATGTTTTTTTCCCGTAATCCCTGTCTCCAAGCACCGGATGACCGAGGGCTGAGAAGTGTACCCTTATCTGATGGGTCCTGCCGGTGGCTAGTTTTGCCGCTATCATTGTCGCCATACTGTAGTGTTCCAGAACCCTCCAGGCTGTCCGGGCAGGCTTTCCCCTCTTTACCCTTGTGGACATCTTTTTTCTGTGCAGGGGGGAGCGGCCGATTTTGAGTTCAATCTCCCCTGCGTCTTCTTTCATGGAACCATAAACAAGGGCAATATACCTCCTTTCAATAGTCCTCTCCTTGAACTGACTTACAAGACCGTAATATGCCTCGTCAGAGAGGGCCACTACTACAAGGCCGGATGTGTCCTTGTCAATGCGGTGCACAACGCCGGGCCTTACCGGAGCACCAACTGTTGCAAGGCGGTCAGTGTGCCGGGCAATGGCATTCATCAGTGTTCCCCCCGAATGCCCGGCCGCAGGATACATCACCATGCCCGGTGGCTTGTTTACAACGATAAGGTCTTCATCCCTGTATATCACCTCAATCGGTAATGGTTCCGCAACAAGTGTGGTCGTCTCCCTTTCAGGGAAGATTACCTGAATCCTGTCCTCCATCCTTACCCTGTAACTCGGTTTGACAGCGGTGCCGTTTACTGTCACGGCACCGCTGCTGATGAGTTCCTGTACGGAGGATCGGCTCAGAGACGTCCTTGAAGAGAGATATACATCAATCCTCTGTCCATCGTCATCCACTGAAACACTGAAAGTCTGTTCCGTCATCCGCCCTCCTTTTTGAGGATAAGGGAGAGCAGGAGTCTTGCGCCTGCCTTATCGAGTGGCTGGTTGCCGGAGCCGCACTGAGGGTCCTGCACACAGGATGGACACCCGCTCTCACAGGGGCACTCGTCGATAAACTTCACGGAGAGCGTTAACCACGTCTGTGCCACATCAAATGCGTGTCTTGTAAGCCCGACGCCTCCCTCATATCCGTCATAAATAAATATTCCCGGCCCCCTGAATTGCGGATAACTGGTATAACTTAATCCCCCTATATCCATCTTTTCACAGAGTGCAATAAGGGGCATACACGCTATTGCGGCATGTTCCAGGGCATGGATGCTTCCACCGAGGTCAAAGCCCTCGCCCTCCACAGTCTCTCTTATGTTATCCGGAATCCTGAACCATACACCTTCCGTATCAAATATATACTCCGGCATCTCAATACTGTGCCTGGAGAGCCTGGCCCTGTCGTAGAGCCTTCTTTTTTCATACCCCACAACCCTCTGGCTTATCCTGAGCCCGCCAAGGTGAATCGTCAGATTGCCGAGGTCTTTCTTTTGCTTTTCAGCCAATATTTCGGTCTCCTCGGCACTCAGTGCTTGCGTGTAATAAGGCACATCAACCTTCCTGACAAATACTTTCCTCTCCTCCATGCTGAGCTGCCCTACCTGATACTGCCTTCCCCTGTGCAGATATATTGCCCCTGGAAAGGCATCCCTGAAGACCCTCAGACCATTCAATTCACCTATCACATTACCGTCCTTATCAATAATTCGGAAGGACTCTCCTATGCCCCGGATGCTCACCCATCTGTGGGGCATCCATATGCCTGAGTACCACACATCACCTTTTTTGCCTAACCTGAGCCCCTTTTCCCTTACGAGTTTATCTATGAAGGGTCTTAACCTGAACATGTCGTACACACTGTCATCCTTTTTCAGGTAGACCTCGGCAGCAGCGCAGGGAAGGTGCTTTTTGAGTACTGCCGGGCTTTCAGGATCGATTATGGCTGCCTCGTGACTTTTTCCAAAAAAGGTTTCCGGATGTCTTATTAAATACTGGTCCAGGGCGTCCTGGATGGCAATCATTATTACAAGGGACTCCTCGCCGTGCCTTCCCACCCTGCCTGCCCTCTGATAGGTGCTTGAGATCGAGCCCGGATACCCGGCAAGTATACAGCAATCAAGCCCGCCTATATCAACACCAAGCTCAAGGGCGCTTGTGGATACCACCCCGGAGAGTTCTCCTTCAAAAAGCCTCCGCTCAATCTCCCGCCTTTCCTTTGGGAGAAAGCCTGCCCTGTAGGGGCTGATCCTGCCGGCCAGCTCCGGAGCCCTCTTTACAGCCCAGGTATAGATCAGCTCTGTAATCTTCCTTGCCTTGGTAAAGACTATGGTCTTGAGCCCGGCCCTGAGGGATTCCACAAACAGCCTCATTGCAACCGTATAGGCGCTCTCTATGGGATTTATAAAGAGGAAATGCCTGCCTCCCTGGGGGGCACCGCTCTCTGTAACCGCTTTAAAGGGCAGCCCCACCAGGCTTTCTGCAAGGTCTGCGGGGTTTGCAATGGTTGCCGAGCTTGCGATAAACTGCGGGTTCGATCCCCACCTCAGGCATATGCGTCGGAGTCTCCGCAGTACCTGGGCAACATTGGAGCCAAAAACACCCCTGTATGCATGTATCTCGTCGATGACAACATAGCGGAGATTCCTGAAAAACTCCTCCCATTTCGGATGATAGGCATTGATTGCAAAGTGAAGCATATCGGGGTTTGTAAATATTACATTCGGAAGTTTTTCCCTTATCTTCTTTCTCCTGTACGCAGTTGTATCGCCGTCATATACCTCAGCAGGGGACAGCGGACGTTTTGAACCGCTGCTATCGCCAATGCCGAGGGGCTGCAGCAGCTCGTTCAGATTGTTCACCTGATCCTGCTCAAGCCCCTTCAGGGGAAAGAAATAAAGCGCCCTTGCCCGAGGATCCCTGAGGATGGTTTCGACAACAGGTATATTGTAAATAAGGCTCTTGCCGCTTGCAGTGGGTGTCATCACCACAACGTTCTCACCCTTTCTGACGATTTCTATGCCCTCAACCTGATGGGACCAGAAACGGCTGATCCCCCTTGAAGTCAGCAGCCCCCGGAGCCTCTCGTCGAGCTCAAGGTCACGGTATCGTGGTTTTTCAGGCGGGATATATCTGTGAGTGGTCACCTGCAGGCCCAGGGTCCTGTCCTCTTTAAGCTTGTGTATGAATTCTTCGAGCATGTAAGAATTATATTGATTCAGAGGTGAAAAATGCGATTTTAAGGTCACAGGGCCATTTCAGATTAAAAAAAACGCTGGCTTTTTGGTTCCCTTTGTTGACAGGTTCTTAGCGGAAGCTTTAATTTGTCACCCTGAATTTATTTCAGGGTCTCGTATTGCAAAAACCTGGATAATCCCGTATTCTTATAGTTGCCTGAAAATAACCTTTTAAGTTAATATTTGAATATGAAACATAAATTTACAGCAATAATTCAAAAAGAAGATGACATGTTTGTGGCTCTATGTCCTGAACTTGACATAGCAAGTCAGGGGGACACCATCGAAGAGGCGAAGAAGAATTTAGAAGAGGCAGTAACTCTGTTTTTTGAACATGCCTCTCCTGAGGAAATCAAGGGAAAGCACTGTAACTGTTCCAGTTCCTGATCATAAGGAGATAAAAAGAGGCACACTGATGTCCATCATCAGACAATCAGGGATACCTAAAGAAGAATTTGAAGCAGATTAATTTCTAACAACCCCCTTCAGGGACGGCAGATAGCCCGGTTAAATTCCCTCATTAAAGATTAGGTAAATATTTCATTAAGTCACATTTTCCGGAATATGCTACGTAATATCAGACCATACTGCAATTTCAAAAGAGGTTAGAAGAAGGCATTCACAATAACAATTTAAAGACACTCTCCTTATTTATAGGCCCTTTTTTTGCCTTTGCCGTGAATTGCAAAATAATCAATTAGAGTTGCATATGCTTCTAAGCTGCAGATGAAACATTTAAAAAAGATAAACGTATTAATATCAGGATATCAAGTCGTGACCTTGAATCGCTTCAGAGGCGTGCACTTGAAGAAGGCATTCCTGGTATCGAGTGTGCTTCATAAATATGTATCAGGTGGGTTACATGACCTCATGGCTAACAAGGCGCTCCAGCAGATGCAAAAAATGCGCCGCTGAGCTCAGCGTTCGTCCCAAAAAGGAAATTACGATGGTGGCAGACTTTACTGAAATACTATCAAAATACGAAAAAGATTTCGTAGTTCAGGAATCTGCTATAGGGTGGTAAAAAGAAACGAACCAATAATTAAGGCATCTTTGTAAGTTTTACCCCACCGTGGCTTTTCCTGAATACCGCAGAAGAATATTCGGAATTATTTGAAGGTGTGGGTTTTAGAGTTAAAAAATCATGGATTGATAAATTCGTAACATTCCATTCAGCAGGAAGGAACATCCGGGATCGCCCATTAAAAGAGAGCAATAAAAATGAGCCAACCATTCTTCAAATAATAAGAAAAGCCAAGGGGCAGTATAAATACACTTAACCTGAAAGATTTTGAGATAGTTGTAAAACAGGTGGGCGTCTTTAAAAAAACCGTAATAACCGGGAATGGCTTGGCAAGCAGGGAAGTGATAATGAAAGATGAATGAAAAGACTCTTTTTTGCTATACTTGTCAAAGAATGTCCCGGAAAAAGGTAATTAACATACTGGTATATGAAAAGGACCCCGAGAGTCTGAAATTTCTCAAGGGTTTTTTCCTCAAGAGAAAAGGACTGAAGCCTCTTTTCCTTGATTCTGCAGGTGAACTTTACGAGAAGATTGAGTCCAAAGCCCCTGACGCCCTTATTGTTGGTTTTCCAAATGGGACCAAAGATATTCAGGTGAAGGAGCTTAAGATTCCGACAGTTGCACTTATATCGGGTAACATTCCTAAATGCCTCAAAGGGGTGCTACACTATAAGATAGATTATTATCTTATGAGGCCCTTTTACGAGGATGACCTTGATGTGAAGCTCAAGACGGCCCTTGAAAAGAGGAGCTGGTTTGAAAGGCTCTATGCTGAAAAAAGAGACCTTGAGGCAATTGTAGAACTTTCCTATCTTATCTCCTCCACCCTTGACCCCGGGGAGGTGCTTTATTTTGTTGTCAAGAAATTGAGCGAGATGATAGAGGTCTCCCGTTGTTCGGTAATCAGCATCGGTTTTGGTGAGAAGAGGTATGCCCATGTGGTATCTTCTTTTGAGGATCCGCATATATCTGATATAAAGCTTGATCTGAAAAAATATCCAGAGATAAAAAAGGCCTTGATATCTAGAAAACCCATAGTGATACAGGATGCAATGGAAGACTCGATTATGAAATCCGTGAGGTCTGCCATTGCTCCCCTGGGTATACGTTCGATAGTCGTAATACCGATTATTTACAGGGATGAGATTATAGGAACACTTTTTTTGAGGACATCAAGGGTCAGGTCAGCTTTTACCAAAAGGGAGATTAACCTCTGCAATGCAATTGCAAATATATCCGCCAATGTCCTCTATAATGCCTTTCTCTTTGAAAAGCTTGAGAATGAAAAGGCAAGGCTTGAGAGACTTGCCATAACAGACTACCTTACAGGTGTATATAACATCAGATATTTTTATCACCGGCTGGAAGAGGAATTCAGCCGGGCCGAGCGTTACGAAGATCCCATTTCCTGCATAATGCTTGATATCGATCATTTCAAGAAGATAAACGATACTTATGGTCACCGGATGGGTGACATGGTGCTGAGGGAGTTTGCTCAAGTCGTAAGGAGACATGTTCGAAAGAGCGACGTCTTTGCCCGTTATGGAGGCGAGGAGTTCATTATTTTGCTTCCCCAGACACCACTTGACGGTGCAGAGAAAGAGGCCGGGAGGCTGAGGACTTTTATCAGGGAGCACAAATTCAAGGGAATCGGAAAGGAAAGAATTACCTCAAGCCTCGGTATATCCTGCTGGCCTGTACATGATGTTCATACCCACGATGACCTCATAACCCTTGCCGACACCGCATTATTCGATGCAAAATCGAGTGGACGGGACAGGATAGCGGTAAGCAGGAAATTCAGAAAAAAGGCAGACGATCTTTATGGACCTGATCGTCTGCCATGTTAATGCAGATTTTGACTGTCTTTCCTCCATGCTCGGCGCAAAAAAGATCTATCACGAGGCAATTCCTGTCTTCCCGGGCTCGCAGGAGAGGAAGGTCAGAGAGTTTCTCCGGACTTTTGAACCGCTTGAGATCAGAAAAGTCAGAGAGATAGACCTTCAGAGTGTAACTCGTCTCATCCTTGTAGATACCAAGAACCCCCACAGACTCGGTCCGTTCAGTGAACTTGCACTCTCCGGAAAGGTAAGAATCCATATCTATGATCACCATCCCGTCACAGAAGATGATCTCAGGGGCGAACTTGAGGTCATCGAGGATGCAGGCGCCACTGCAACTATCTTTACAGAAATGTTGAAAGAGCAGAAGATTCCCATTACTCCAATGGATGCAACCGTTCTCTGCCTCGGCATCTACGAAGAGACCGGTTCACTGAGATTTTCCTCCACAACGGAGAGGGACCTCCTTGCAGTGGCCTATCTCCTCAGGAATGGTGCAAATCTCAATATAGTGTCTGAATATATAAAGGCAGAGTTAAGCAAGGCGGAGCTTAAACTCCTGAACGAACTGGTGGCCTCATCAAGGGACCTGCTCCTCTACGGTATACGGATACGGATCGTAAAGGCGTCGAGGGAGGAGTACTTTGGTGATGTAGCACATCTTGCCCACAGGATTATGGACATGGAGCATGTTGATGCCCTGATTATGCTCCTTGCAATGGAAGGCAAGGTGGTGATGGTCGGCAGGAGCCGTGTGCCTGAACTTGATGTGGCAGGGGTGCTTGGTGAGTTTGGAGGTGGCGGGCATCCGGTTGCGGCATCTGCGACTCTTAAGGACGAACCCCTTGAGGTGATTGAAGAGAGACTGGTCAGGAAAATAAAGGAGACCGTTAAACCCCAGAGGCAGGCAAAGGACATAATGACCGCCCCTGTTATATCGATCCAGTGGAAGACCACCATAAAAAAGGCAGAGTCTATTATGACCAGATACGGGGTTAATGTCCTGCCTGTACTGAAGGGGGATAAATATTACGGGCTTCTCTCAAGGGAGATAGTGGAAAAGGCGTTGTTTCACGGGTTCGGGGGCATATGAGTTTGCCACGACTGATGCAGGAGTAACATATCCCGAGGCCCCTGTAACGGAAGTGGAGTCCGTGATGATAGAGCAGAATCAGCGTTTTATGCCCGTTATTGACAGCGGCAGGGTAGTCGGGGCCATCACAAGGACGGACCTTCTCAGGGACCTCTACGAGGAGACACTCCGCAGGAGCAGGATACACGAGGAAGGCCTGACAGAGAAACCCGCCATGGGAAAGAATATAGCCAAATTAATTGTTGAACGCTTTCCCAACGAGGTAGTGGCCTTACTCAGGATTGCCGGTGAGGTGGCAGACAGGCTTGGCTATAACGTATATCTTGTCGGCGGTTCGGTAAGGGACCTCCTGATGGGCGAAAAAAACCTTGATATCGATATTGTTGTTGAGGGTGATGGAATCGAGTTTGCCGGGAGACTTGCCGGGCGGATCCGGGGGGTCAAGCTCATTACCCACAAGAGGTTCAATACGGCAAAGATCAGATTTACCGAAAAGGCCGGACTGAAGATGCCGACACCTGATTTTACAGTGGATATTGCCACTTCAAGGACGGAGTATTACGAGGCCCCTGC
>QIJG01000264.1 GCA_003232715.1 Nitrospirota bacterium | reverse complement strand
GTGGAGACAGGGCGGCATTATTGGAACTATTTGTCAATATCATAGATAATGCCATAAAATATAACGTCCCTCAGGGGAGGATAGATATTTCCGTCAAAAAAGAAACAGGTTTTATAATAAGCGAAATAAAAGACACCGGTATCGGTATCCCGAAGAGTGATTTGGGTAGAGTTTCCAACCGTTTTTATCGGGTTGATAAATCCCGTTCAAGGGATCTTCGGGGTTGGGGTTAAGTATATGTGAGGAAATCATTAAGCTGCATGGAGGCAGGATAGAGATAAAAAGCAAGGCCGGGGAGGGGACTACAGTATCTGTTTATCTGAAAGCTACTGCATATGTCACGTAAACTTAATTTTTCCGTTACGGACCGATTTTTTGAGAAATGGGCTCTGGAAGAAAAGTGTTTATAAACGAATTATGACATGAACTTTACACTATTTATACTCCTCACATACATAATGGGTTTTCTTACTGCTATCCCCGTGGGTGCAGTCCAGATTGAAGTTGCACGGAGAGCTATTACCGGTCATCTGCGATCTGCAATAATGGTTGCTCTTGGGGCCACCTCAGCAGATATTCTGTATGGCTTAGTGGCATTTTTCGGTGTTGTACCAGTCCTGAAAGAAAAGAAGATAATGGCTGTTTTCTGGCTTATTGGTGGAGTTCTTCTGCTTGTCTTTGGGATTTCTCTGATTAGGCAGGGTCTTCAAGGCCATAGTTTGAACACCAAATCCACTCACATGAGACACCAAGGGGTCTCCCTTGTTACAGGATTTTTGCTTGCACTTACCAATCCCATGATGATCCTCTGGTGGCTTATTGGAGAGAAAATTGTGGAAGAACTTGGTCTCATCACCCTCTTTACCCACAAGATTGGGCTCTATTTCCTTGTCATAGGAGGGTTTGGAATGTTTACTTATCCGGGCATTCTTGCCATCGCACTATCCCGGCTTAAGAGATCCATCTCCCCATCAATAATAATGCGTGTTACCATTGCATCAGGTTTTTTGCTACTATTAGTGGCAATCTATTTTATAGGCAGGTCATTAGTGACTCTAATATAAAGATTATGCTCATTAATTTTATTACTCAACCGAACTGATTGAGATTGTTCCGCCACTTCACTCCCCGCAATGAGATACGAAGGAAATACTATTTCTGCCGCTGTTTCTTGTATAGTTAGAGAATTGTGGAGTTGAAGTATTAAAGAGTTTGAGACGAGGGAGTATACTTTGTAACGAGGCAGAAGAGCAATGCAGATTATGGAGTTGTCGATGATAGGGTTCTGCCGAAAAAAGAGATATTTTTTAAGACGATAAAGTAAAATTTAAAGATAAAGACCTTTGTAGGCAGCCAACAAGGCTATCACATACATGGAGATAGAGGAGGGCCTGCCTTGAGACGGATTAAATTAACACTTCAGTATGACGGTACAGACTACTCAGGCTGGCAGGTACAGCCCGACAGGGTCACTATTCAGGTAATCGTTGAAACAGTGCTGAGAAAGATGACCGGTGAGGAGACAAAGCTGCTTTCTGCCGGGCGGACGGATGCGGGGGTTCATGCACTGCAGCAGGTGGCGTCCTTTGACACGGCATCTCAATACCCGCCTGAGATTTTTCAGAAAGCCCTGAACGGAATGCTCCCCCGGGATATAAGGATAATCTCGTCTGATTATGCCGTTGATGATTTCCACCCGCGGTACAGTGCAAAGGCAAAAAGTTATTTCTATCTGATCGATTGCTCAGAGATAAGAAACCCCTTTCTCGGAAGGTACAGCTATTTCTGCAAATACAGGCTCGACAGTAAAAAGATGATCAAGGCAGCAGCCTGTCTCATAGGCAGGCATGACTTTTCCTCTTTCAGGGCCTCCGGTTGCGGTGCCAGATCAACGGTAAAAGAGATATACGGTATAGAGGTAAAGCAGATGAATACAATTGAGTTTCTGACTGCGGGGTTTTCAGGTTCCTTTATCAGGATATCGGTTAAGGGAAATGCCTTTTTGAGACATATGGTGCGCAACATTGCAGGTACCATGATTGAGGTTGGAAGAAACAGGATAAGTCCTGGAGGACTAAGGGTTATACTTGAGGCAAGGGATAGAAAACTGGCAGGTCCTGCTGCCCCTGCCGGAGGGCTTTTTCTCGAAAGGGTTTTTTATTAAATATCTCCCTGATAATTTCCTGCATTTTGGCAATGAGCAGCTTTCTTTCCTCTGCTGTTCGCTATTTTCAGGCTCTTTGATTTTAGCCTTCTTTCTTGGCATTATCCACTTTTTTCTTCTCTACTGCGCCTTCTTTATATATTTCCACGATACTCCTGATCTTTATGCCGGCTGCCTTCAATGCCTTCTGTACGTCCGGTAGCCTTGCATCTTCAACTTTTACCATAAAATTTGCATTCATTAGTTCCTCCTCTTAGAAAGTAAGCAGAAAAAGCAGACGGTTCCGCCTGCCTATACTTCCATTATCTCCTTTTCCTTATGCTGCAGTACCTCATCTATTGTTTTTATATAAGTATCGGTAAACTTTTGTATCTCTTCAAGCCCCCTTTTTATATCATCCTCACTGATATGTTTATCTTTCTCAAGTTTTTTCAGTTCTTCGTTTGTGTCTCTGCGGATATTTCTTATTGCAATTCTTGCCTCCTCAGCACGTTTCCTTACAACCTTAACAAGCTGCTTCCGCCGCTCTTCCGTCAGCGGGGGAATGGCAATCCTGATGATCTTGCCGTCATTTGAGGGATTAAGGCCGAGGTTAGACTGAAAGATGGCTTTCTCAATGACAGGGATCAGCGCCTGTTCCCAGGGTTGAATGACAATCACGCGGGATTCGGGTACAGAGAGGGTTGCAACCTGGCTTAGGGGCGTCTGTGTACCGTAATAATCAACTGCAATATTATCCAGCAGAGAGATGGAAGCACGGCCTGTCCTGATAGAGCCAAGCTCTTTTTTAAACACTTCTATAGCCTTCTCCATCTTCTCTTTTGCCTTTTTCTTCAATTCCCTATCCATCTTATCCCTCCATAACCAGGTTACAGAAATTCTTTTTTGTCAAGAGATTTTTTATTAACTCATTCCGACAATGGTGCCTATGTTCTTACCCTCCATGACCCGCTTTATATTGCCCTTTTTCCTTACATTAAATACCATAATTGGCAGGGCGTTGTCCATACAGAGGGATATGGCGGTTGAGTCCATTACATTCAATCCCTTCTTAAGTACATCTATGTAGCTGATCTTCTTGAATTTTTTAGCATCAGGATCCTTGAAGGGGTCTGCAGAATACACACCATCAACCTTTGTGGCCTTAAGAATGATTTCAGCTCCGATCTCCATTGCCCTGAGAGAGGCTGCAGTGTCAGTTGTAAAGTAGGGATTGCCCGTCCCCGCGGCAAAGATGACGACCCGTCCCTTTTCCAGATGCCTGACGGCTCGGCGTCTGATATATGGTTCTGCAAGCTCTCTCATTTCAATAGCGGATTGCACCCTTGTAGGAAGTCCTGCCTTCTCCAGGGCATTCTGAAGTGCAAGCGCATTTATTACCGTTGCCAACATCCCCATATAATCAGCGGTTGCCCGTTCCATCCCCTTGACAGACCCTTCAACACCACGAAAGATATTACCCCCGCCAATGACAACTGCCGCCTCAATCCCGAGGTCATAGATGCCCTTAATCTCGCTGGCCATATAATCTACAGTGGTGGCATCAATACCATAACTTCTCGGCCCCATCAGTACCTCTCCACTCAACTTCAGGAGAATCCTTCTGTATTTGACTTTTGGTTTATTTTTGGGTTTAATTTTCAAGTTCCTCGCCAAGCTGAAAACGTGTGAAACGTCTTACAATGATGTTTTCTCCAAATCTTGAGACCATCTCGGTTACGATATCCCTGATTCTCTTCTTCTGTTCCGGATCCTTTACAAATATCTGGTCCATGAGGCAATTTTCCGCATAGAACTTTTCAAGCTTTCCTTCAAATATTTTTTCCACAACATGTTCGGGTCTGTCTTTTGTCTGCTCCCTGTATATGGATTTCTCCCTTTCAATGACATCCTGAGGGATATTCTCTCTTGAGAGGTACCGTGGATTTGCAGCCGCTATATGCATGGCAACGTCCTTGACAAACTGACGAAAATCATCGGTCCTTGCGACAAAGTCAGTCTCACAATTTACTTCTACCAGCACCCCGATTTTATCCATATGTATATAGGAGAGTATCAGCCCTTCAGATGCCTTTCTGCCCGCCTTTTTCTCAGCAGCAGCAAGCCCTTTTTTTCTCAATACATCTATGGCATTTTCAAAATCGCCGTTACTTTCTGAAAGGGCCTTTTTACAGTCCATCATTCCGGCTCCTGTCTGCTCCCTTAACCGCTTCACCATATCAGCAGTGACAGTCATTCTGCAACCTCCTCTCTTTGTGACGCTGCCTCTATCTGTGGTATTACAGGTTCATTCAGAGCCGCCATCTCTTCTTCTTCCTGCGAAATCTTTTCTTTTATCCTGGCCTCTTCAGCCTTTGCCTCTATCTCCTTGTTCAGGATATCTCTTCCTTCAAGGATTGCAGCAGCCATTTTGGATGTGATAAGTTTTATTGCCCTTATGGCATCATCATTCCCCGGAATAACATGGTCAATCTCATCAGGGTCACAGTTCGTATCAACAATAGCTACGATGGGTATTTTCAGGATTCTTGCCTCCTGAACAGCTATCCTCTCTTTTCTTGGGTCAACAACGAATAAAGCTCCGGGAAGGGTCTGCATATCCTTAAGGCCCCCCAGGTTTTTATCAAGCTTCGTCCGGGTCTTTTCCAGTTTTGCTACCTCTTTCTTGGTAAGGGCATCATAGGTGCCGTCATCTTTCATTTTTTCAACTTTTTTCAACTTTTCTATACTCTTCTTGATTGTGGTGAAATTAGTCAACATACCGCCAAGCCATCTCTGGTTTACATAAAAAGCCCCGGCCCTTTCAGTCTCGTCCTTGATTGAGTCCTGTGCCTGTTTTTTTGTTCCCACAAACAGGACATACTGACCGGACATTGACAGGCCTTTCAGAAAATTATAGGCGTTTTCAAGGCCTAATATAGATACCGTTTCTTTCACCAAAGATGTAACGTTTCATCTTCGGGTTCCATCTCTTGACCTGGTGTCCAAAATGAACACCGGCCTCTAACAGCTCTTTCATTGTTACAACTGACATAGTTCTCCCGTCCTCCTGGTTTTTTCCCTCCGCCTCTTCCCCTGAACTCCGGGTATTTTTTATCTGTCCCGGAAACCGGTCAGGAGAGGTTTTAAGGCGTGTGTTTTAGATTTTCCGCAGAAAACTGCAGGATATTGTCAATGCTGCAGTTTCAGATAATGCCATAAACATTAACATAACACAAGGAAAAAATTCAAGAATTTGAGCCGGAATTGGCGGCAGAGCGTAAGATTGCGGACAGAAACCCTGTAAACTTCCTCCTACATCGCTATCAGGGGGGGGAAGTCAGAGTGAGCTATAATATTCGAGCTCAAGGAGCCTCCTCTTGATCCCGACACCTGGGGAGTAGCCACCTAATTTGCCGTCCGACTGAATAACCCTGTGACAGGGAAGAATTATAGGCAGGGGATTTTTGCCGAGGGCCTGTCCGACTGCCCTTGCAGACCGTGGAGAGCCAAGCCTCTCTGCAAGCCATTTGTATGTCCGGGTCTGTCCATAGGATATTTCATTCAATGTCAGCCAGACCTTTTTCTCAAAATCTGTTCCTGAAAGGATAAACGGGATTTCGAACTTCCTCAGCTTTCCCTCAAAATACTCCATGACCCGATCTTTGATATCCTCAGGCAGGGGACTTTTTCTTGTGGCAATAACCGGGGCGGTTCGGGGATAAGGAGCCCGGGGCATAGAGGTAGATCGCTTTCCGGCTCTGCTAAAACTAATGCCTGTCAGACAAACAGAATCTGCCTGATTTCCTTTAAGGATATAAGCCAGATAGAGGTGGCCCAGGGGGGTACAGACCACATCGTAGAGGAGATCAGAGGAGTAAGGGTTCCTTTTGTTCATCAGATTTTAAGTCAGTTCCGGCGCCATGTCCCAGGAGTTCATGCCCTGTCAGGTTCATCATCTTTATAAAATGCTCAAGTAACAGTGGATCCCATTGTCCGAGGTGTTTTTCCTCTCTCATGACCTCCAGCACCTCAAAGGCAGTGCGGCCTTCCCGGTAGAGACGCTCGGAGAACATGGCATCAAAGGAGTCAACTATAGAGAGGACCCTTGCCGGTAAAGGTATCTCTTCACCTTTCAGTCCATCGGGGAAACCGTTCCCATCCCACCTCTCATGGTGATGTCTGATTGCCGGAAGGACTTCCCGTAGTGAATACAGGGGTTTACAGATCTGCTCTCCAATAATTGTGTGTTTCTTTATTATTTCCATCTCTTCATCTGAGAGAGGGGGTGGTTTAAGGAACAGATCCTTGCTCAATCCTATCTTTCCTATATCGTGCAGGAGGCCTGCCTTACGCAATAGTTCCTGCTCTTGCAGGGAAAGTCTCAGATAATCTCCAAACTCCTTCGAGAACTCACCAACCCTGGTTGAATGTCCTTGTGTGTGAGGATCCCTGACTTCAAGGGTAGCTGCAAGTGTAAGGATGATATTTTCTGAGTGCTCCAACTCATCATGGAGATGCTTTAATCTCAGTAAAGACCGGACTCTGGCTAAAAATTCTCCGCGATCAAAGGGTCTGCTGATAAACTCATCGGCTCCTGATTCAAGTCTTTTTATCTTGCTCTCTCTGTCGCTGTGAGCGGTAAGGAGGACGACGGGAAAGAACCTTCGTCCTGCCATGTCTTTGAATATCTTACATAAGCGAAAGCCGTTGATATCGCGCATTGCAACATCAATGATAGCAATGTCGGGGTGAGAAGTTTCGAAGATCTCTATTGCCTCTCCCGGATGAGTTGATTTAAGGACACGAAAGTCGGCTGATTTAAAAACTGCATTGAGCACTTCCGTATCGAACTGTAAATCATCCACTATGAGTACGCATGCCGTGTCCTTTGCAGGTGTAATGTTATTAGTAATCATTATTAAATAATTAAACCATCTTTTGAGATATTTGTCAAGAAAACGAATTGCTGTTTAAAAAGCTTTTAAGTGGGTTTTTTTGACAGAAACAGCATGGTTGTGATAGGTTTATGTAGTTTTAAGATGCTTATTTAAAGGATTTATATTAAAAAGGGGAAATTGTGAAAAAATGGAATAAATCCAAAAAACTCTTTAAAAAGGCACAAATATTCATCCCCGGTGGTGTCAATAGTCCTGTAAGGGCTTTCAAGGCCGTTGGGGGCAGTCCTGTCTTCATAGCTTCAGCAAAGGGATCGAAGATCCATGATGTGGATGGTAATGTATATATAGATTACGTGCTTTCCTGGGGTCCGATGATACTTGGTCATGCTCACCCCGGGGTGGTCAGGGCATTGAAGGCAGCGGTTGAGCTGGGAACAAGTTACGGGGCTCCGACGGCCCTTGAAATAAAGCTTGCAGAGATGGTTCTAATGGCATATCCCTCTATGGATAAAATAAGAATGGTAAGTTCGGGCACTGAGGCAACAATGAGTGCAATCAGGGTAGCCAGAGGGTTTACGGGAAGGGACAGGATTGTCAAGTTTGAGGGATGTTATCACGGTCATGCCGACGGTCTTTTAGTAAAGGCAGGCTCAGGTGCAGCCACCTTTGGTGTTCCGGACAGTCCGGGGGTTCCAGGGTCTTATGCCAGGAATACACTGACAGTACCCTTTAATGATATGAAGACTGTAAAAGGTGTTATTGAGAAGGAGTGGAGGAATATAGCCTGTGTAATTATTGAACCTGTGGTTGGCAATATGGGATGTGTCCTTCCGAAAAAGGGTTTTCTTGAAGGTTTGAGAAGGCTTACAAAAAAATTCGGGATTGTTCTTATCTTTGATGAGGTTATGACAGGATTCAGGGTCGCCTACGGAGGGGCTCAGGCATACTATGGCATAGAGCCTGATATGACGTGTCTTGGCAAGGTGATAGGTGGCGGTCTGCCGGTAGGTGCCTATGGGGGTAAGGCAGAGATTATGTCACAGGTTGCGCCTGTGGGACCTGTGTATCAGGCAGGCACTCTTTCAGGTAATCCCCTTGCCATGACCGCGGGCATAGAGACACTGAAGGCACTCTCTAAAAAAGGGGTGTATGAGAGGCTGGAGGATAAGGCCGGAGCATTGGAGGAGGGTCTTAAAGATGCCTCAAGACGGGCAGGGGTAAAGACAAGGTTTTACAGGGCTGGAACCATGTTCTGTACGTATTTTACGGACAAAAGTGTCCATGATTACAGTACTGCAAAACTTTCTGATACTGAAAGTTTTGCAAGGTTCTTCAGGGGGATGTTGAAAAGGGGGGTTAATATTGCTCCGAGCCAGTTTGAGGCAGGGTTTATCTCACTTGCACATTCCGGGAGGGATATTGACAAGACTATAGTGGCTGCGTACGAGGCGATGAAAGATATATAGAGATTATAGTGTCTGTCGTGATGTTTGCTGGATTAAAACCCAAGTAAAAAAATAATAAACAGTCGGTGATCCAATAACAGGAAACCAACGGTCTAATATGTCCGTTTTGGCTATAAAGGGGTTGACAGATGGGGGAAAACAGGAAAAATGAACTCTGGCGGCAGCTCCTGGACGCAAGCGCAATCCCGTTAAATCTCGTGGCCGCTACCTTTGTGGGGTTTGCTATTGGTTACGGTCTTGATAAATTGTTTGGAACCACTCCCTATCTCACAATAATTTTTTTCATTCTGGGTATAATTGCAGGGTTCCTGGAGCTATTCAGGTATGCAAAGAGAATGGAACGTGAAGATGATAAAAAGGATAAATAGGCAGGCGATTTTCGTCCTCATTCCCCTATCCCTCCTGTCGGCCCTGATAGAATGGAAAAAACTGCCCCTCAGTATTCTGATAGGTGGGGCTCTCGCCCTTGTTAATCTGAAGGGCCTTCACTGGGAGGTGCTCGGCCTGACGAATCCTGAGGCAGCCCGGGGAGCAATGGGGAACCTCCTCTTTTTCAGTATGTTCAGGCTCCTGATAATCTTTATTATACTTACGGTACTCCTGTCTTTCAGACTCATAAATATCTTCGGCGCACTTACCGGTCTGACAGTCGTTTTTATATTAATAATGAAGGAGGGGTTGGCGGAGGCAAGGAGGTTGTGAAATCACGGAAGGCAGGCCGGAATATCCCCCATCCTTGTTGCATAAAATCTCGCTGATTATTTAAAATTAAAGTATGGTTTCTATTCTTAAAAAGATATTCGGGACAAAGAATGACAGGGAGATCAAGAGGATCTGGCCCATGGTTGATCGTATCAACAGCCTGGAGTCTGATATCTCTGCACTTTCAGATACACAGCTAAGGGACAAGACGGAAGAGTTTAAGCGGAGGATTGAGAAGGGGGAGACCCTTGATGACCTCCTCTATGAGGCATTTGCACTCGTAAGGGAGACATCAAAGAGGCTTCTCAATATGAGGCACTTTGATGTTCAGATTATCGGTGCCATAGTCCTTCACGAGGGAAAGATCTCTGAGATGAAGACAGGTGAAGGTAAGACCCTTGTTGCAACCATGCCTGTCTATCTGAACGCCCTTGACGGCAGGGGCGTCCATGTGGTAACCGTCAATGATTACCTTGCAAAGAGGGATGCCCAGTGGATGAGTCCTTTATATCATCACCTCGGTCTCTCCGTCGGCGTTATACAGCACGATACCTCTTTTCTTTTTGACCCTGAGTCCCGCTCCGACGACAAACAGCATGACAGGTTCAGGCCTTGTTCCCGCAAGGAGGCCTACGGTGCTGATATAACTTATGGAACGAACAATGAGTTTGGCTTTGATTACCTCAGGGATAATATGAAATATGAGATTGCGGACTACTGCCAGAGGGAACTGAACTATGCAATAGTTGACGAAGTGGACAGCATCCTGATTGATGAGGCAAGGACACCACTTATCATTTCAGGCCCGTCGGAAGAATCAACCGACAAATATTACAAGATTGACCGGATAGCACCGAAACTTAAGAACGAGGTTGACTTTACAATAGATGAAAAGGCAAAAACGGTCATACTCACAGAAGAAGGGAGCATAAAGGCTGAGCAGCTCCTTGGTGTTGAGAATCTTTTTGACCCCGTTAATATAGAACTTGTTCACCATGTGTTACAGGCACTTAAGGCCCATCATCTCTTCAAGCTTGATGTGGATTATGAGATTATCATAGTGGATGAATTCACAGGCAGGCTGATGCCCGGAAGACGCTGGTCGGACGGACTTCATCAGGCAATTGAGGCCAAGGAGGGGGTGAAAATTGAGAGCGAAAATCAGACCCTTGCAACTATAACTTTCCAGAACTATTTCCGGATGTACAACAAACTTGCAGGGATGACCGGCACTGCTGATACAGAGGCCGAAGAGTTTGCAAATATCTATGACATCTATGACCTTGATGTGCTGGTGATACCCACTAACAAGCCGATGGTACGTAAGGATTATCCCGACATGATTTATAAAACGGAAAATGCCAAGTTTAATGCAGTGCTCAACGATATAGAGGAGTGTTATAAGAAAGGCCAGCCCGTACTTGTGGGCACAATATCAATTTCGAAATCCGAACTGCTCAGTAAAATGCTTAAGAAGAAGGGAATTCCCCATTCTGTTCTGAATGCAAAGTATCACGAGAAAGAGGCCCAGATAATATCCCAGGCAGGCAGTCCCGGTGCCGTTACCATTGCAACCAACATGGCCGGCAGGGGAACGGATATAGTACT
>QIJG01000148.1 GCA_003232715.1 Nitrospirota bacterium | reverse complement strand
CTGCATGGTCAATACAGAATGAGTGGGTGCTGGAGTTCTTTATTACTATATATTGGATTAAAAAGGATGCAAAAAACGGCAAAGTTGTTTGCAATAGGATATGGCTCATAACCCTCTATTTTAAGGGAATACCCTTATTGGCCCTGCATTTGTTTAATCCCGAACACATCACCATATGGTATGTCTAACACCCTTCATGAGGATATCAATACAGAAAGACTTTTGTCTACCCCCAATCGTAAAAAATTGGTTCTATTTTGTAAAAAAATGATATGTTTTCATTCATCACCCATAAAATTCTCTTATTTTCTGAACAACATATAACACCTGAGCATCTTCCAGTTCCGGATACAACGGAAGCAGCAATGCCTTTTTAAAAAACTCTTCAGTCTGAGGAAGAGTAAACTCACACAGCCCCAGGGCCTTAAATTGATGAACTGCCTTTCCACCCCACTGGACCACTACCTCAACCCCGTTTTCCCTGAGATACGACATCAATTCGTCTCTTCTTTCCGCCTCAATTTCATAGTTTTGAAAGACATCATAATGCTTCGCATCTTCTACGGGCGGAGGGGGTAACCTTAATTCCTTAAGGCCGGAGAGTCCGGCATGATAACTCGCGGCAATCTCCCGGCGTTTCTTTATCCGGTCGCCCAGGTCAGGCAGTTTGAAATCAAGAATGGCTGCATGGAGGTTATCCATACGACAGTTAAGTCCCCAGAGGTTTATGTCCGTTCCTTTTCCTCTCCCGTGATTCCTGATCATTCTCACCTTTTCTGCAAATGCCTTGTCATCAGTAACAACTGCACCGGCATCTCCGAATGTTCCTAAAAGCTTTGCAGGATAAAAACTGAAGCATCCAGCCAGTCCGAAGGTCCCGGCACCCGTACCCTTATAAGTGGCCCCAAGGGCCTGGGCAGCATCTTCAATAACTGCAAGATTATATTTTTCGGCAAGCTTTACCAGTTTATCCATTTTGCTACAGATCCTGCCGTTGAGTTGAACAGGGATTAAGGCCTTTGTTCCTGGGGTAATGGCGGCCTCTACGAGGTCCACATCCATATTATGGTCATCGGCAATATCCACAAAAACAGTCTTTGCTCCCAGGAATTTAATAACTTCAATTGTTGCCACAAAAGTATGGGAGACTGATATAACCTCATCACCGGGGCCTACACCGGCAGCATAAAGGGAAAGGAGCATGGCATCCGTACAGCAGCTGACTCCGACTGCAAACTTACTGCCCACAAATTCCGCAAACTTCTCTTCAAACCTCACAAGGTCCTCACCAAGAATGAATGCCCCCCGCGAAAGCACACCTCTTATGATCTTAATATACTCTTCCTCGTGGGCATTGAACTGCAGCGGATAATCAAAAAATTTCACCTTCCACTGCATTGTCATACCCCCGTTATTAAATCTGAAATTTTTTCATAAATCTTTTGCGGAGTGAGTCCGTGATGTTCTTTGAGAAAATCCGACTTACCGACAAGACTCCGGGCCACCCCTTCTCTAATGCCAAACCGCTTAAAGACTCCACTGTATCCACTTTCTGCAAGCACTTCAGAAATAGCCGAACCAAGTCCTCCCCTGATATTGTGTTCTTCAATGGAGAAAATGGCCTTATGTGTTGATGCAATTTGAAGAATAATCTCTGTGTCTAAAGGCTTAAGGGTATGAATATTGACCATGGTAGTATTGATTCCTTTTTCACTCAGCATATCAACAACCTGCATTCCCGTATAGACCATATCACCTGTTGCAAGTATAGCAACACCCCTTCCTTCTCTTAATATCATTGCCCTGCCGATCTTCAGGTCGGGAGCTTTATCATGGATTACGGGTCCGCCCGTGTGTCCTAATCTGATGTACATCGGACCATCATATTCCAGAGAAATCTCTGCAATAGCTTTGGCCTCAAGGGGGTCGGCAGGAATAACTACCGTCATATTCGGCAGGGAACTCATCAAAGAGAGGTCTTCCAGTCCAAAGTGTGTAAACCCTTCAAGCCCATAGGTAAATCCCCCACCTACCCCAACGAGTTTTATATTTAAATTATGATAAGCGATATCAACCCTTATCTGCTCAAATGCCCTCATTACCAGGAAAGGAATAATCGAATAGCAATAAACATTCTTGCCGCATAAAGAGAGACCGGCAGCTATACCGATCATGTTGGCCTCAGCCACACCCACATTATAAAACCTGTCCGTAGTTCCTGCCCTAAAATTATCAAACAGTTTAAAGCCCAGATCAGCGGTAAGAACTAAAAGATCATCATCCTTTTGAGACAGTTCCTGCAGTCTCCGCACAAATGCCGTTTTCACTGAAGCAATTCCTTTAAGGCTTCTTCATACTCCTCATCATCCGGCGAGCGATAATGCCAAAGCACCTGATTTTCCATAAATGATACTCCCTTCCCCTTCACTGTATGCAGGATCAGGACATTCGGTTTTTCAGTTGACAGAGAACTCAGGGCATCGAAAATCTGCCTGAAATCGTGCCCGTCAATTTCCCGGACGTGCCATCCAAAAGCCCTCCATTTTTCTCCAAGTGGTTCCAGCCCCATTATATCCCCTGTACCTCCCAGGGCCTGCATCCTGTTATAATCCACAAGGGCTATCAGATTATTGAGCTTATGGTGCCCGGCAAACATAACGGCCTCCCAGACCGAGCCTTCATTTAATTCACCATCACTCAGCAACACATAGACTTTATACTGTTTACTGTCAACCCTGCCTGCAAGGGCCGTCCCTGCTGCAATAGAAAGCCCATGTCCCAGGGAACCGGTAGAGACCTCTATCCCCCGGCTTAAATCCTGAGCCGGGTGTTGCTCCAGGGTCCCACCGTTGACGGCAAATCCTTTCAGGTCTTCCCTGCTCATGAAACCCCGTTCAGACAGGACAGCATACAGGGCCGGACAGGCATGACCTTTACTTAAAATAAACCTGTCCCTGTCAGGGTCAACAGTGCTCTCAGGCGAAGCATTTAAAGACTTGAAATACAGGGCTACAAGGATTTCAACAATCGAAAAACAAGGTCCGATGTGAGGACTCCCGGTTTTATGAATCATATTTAAAACAGAGATCCTGACACGCCTGGAGATTTCTTCATACTGCAAAAAGTCATCCTCAATTTCCATACAGGTTCCTTTCACATCCTTGTCTTTACAAGGGTCAGAAGAGTTTCAAGTATTATCTTTATATCAGTCAGAAACGACCGTTCATCAACATACTTTAAGGCAAGCCTCATTTTTTCCGGCTTGATCTCCTCCCTGTATACCTGATGAGGATCAGGACTTCCCTTCAAAATCTCCCCTTCGTTATGAAAGGTAAGCGAGGCCCAATCGGTTATACCAGGCCGCACCTCCAATATTCTTCTTTCCTCCTTCGTATAAGTCTCCACTTCCATCAGGACTTCCGGCCTCGGCCCCACAATACTCATATCTCCTTTTAATACATTAACAAGTTGAGGCAATTCATCAAGCTTGTATTTCCTGAGAAACTTACCAACCCCTGTAATCCTTGAGTCGTCAGAGGCAGTTGAAGGCCCCCCAAGCTTCTCGGCATCAGCCACCATCGTCCTGAACTTGAATATTCTGAAAGTCTTCCCAAATCTGCCAACCCGCTCTCCACGGTAAAAGGCAGGTCCCGGAGAGTCAAATTTAATGAATATAATTAAAAAAAATATCAAGGGACTCAGGAGCACAAGTCCAGACAGAGAGGTTATTATATCAAAAGTCCTTTTCAGAAAACCGTCCAATCTCTTCTTCACTTATCTCTCCTGAATTATCCTGAAAAATCCCGGGAGCCTGAGCCCAAATCTTTTTACCCTTTCCCCTTTTCCAACCTTAACAAAACCCGCCTTCTCAATTACCCTGATCGAAGACAGATTACCACGCTTGACAATATACCAGAAATTACGGCCTGCCCTGCCCTTTGACAAAATGATCTGCTGTACTGCAAATGAAGCAATACCCCGTCTGAGGTGATCAGGGTGGGTCCATATATCCCCGATCTGAAGGTCATCCCCGGACATAAAGGGGAATCTGAAGTAGCCGGGGAATATGCCTGACCGGTGCACCAAGGCTCTTCCATGATAGACAAGGAAGAGCCCGTAGCCACTATTTCTGAAGACATGCAAGTAATGCATTACCCACCAGGCAGCAAAGGGTGTTAAGGGTATTCCCGAAGGAACAATACTCGATATCTCAGGATGCCAGAGTTTAAAGGTATATTGACTCTCCAAGGCCAAATCCACCTGATTTATATTTTGTGACTCCTTGCGATAAAACAAATATTCCATTAAAAAACCTACCCTCTGCCGGATCCAGCAATAAAAAGCCTCAAACAAGGGAAGGAAGTGATATGATTGACTCTGAACGGTTTTAATTTCGCAGTAAATTCACCCGGATGGTGAATTGCGAAATTTCCTCGGAGACAGACAGGATGTCTGTTGAGAATGAGTGAAGAGTCTATCATATCGCTTTCAATAACCATTTATCTCTGGATTCAGGCTTCTATCTCTTTCCCGGCAATCCTCTCCAGATAATCAATCATACCCGTATACACACGCCCTGCCGAGAAACGTTCCTCAAACAGCCTCCGGGCATTTTCACCCATCTTCCGTCTTTCCCCGGGATTATGATATAACCTCAAAACGGCACTTGCAAGACCTTCCACATCGCCTGCCTCATAAACAGATCCACAATAATTTTCCGAAATAATCGACTCCAGCTCTCCGTGAAGACTTGAAAGCACGGGTAAACCTCCACAGAAGTATTCAAATACCTTATTGGGCAAGCCTTGGGGAGCGTTCCTGACATATGCCGCCAACCCGGCATCCGACATTTCCATTAATACTTTAATCGTTGCAGGAGAAACCCAGCCAGGAAAGATTACATTCTTTAATCCCGTACCGCGATACCGTAAAGAAGACATCTTCCTGCCATCGCCACACAGAACAAACTGGATTTTCCTGCCGGGTGACTGCTCCAGTAATCTTGCAGCATCTATCACCGTCTCTATATCGTAGGAGGCTTCAAACTGACCAAAAAAGCAACATATAAATCTGTCAGGGTCGACACCTCTGTCAAGAAGGAACCGCCTTTCCTTTTCTATCCGGTCTTCGCTCAAGGATTTTTCCAGGGATGCCAGTGGGAATACTGCATCCGTCTCTGAACGTTTACGGCCTGCATAATCCAGGTAACCGGCAGATACTGCTGTTATTGCATCTGCTTCCCGGAAGATACGCCGGTTGGCATTAAATGCCGGCCATAATGCAACCCGTCCAAGCCAACGTAATCCATGAGGAATTATACTCAAAAAAATATCCGGCCATAAATCACGGACATCAATTACAACCGGCATATTATGACATCCGGCATATTCTATTGCAACCCTGCACATTCCCGGAGCCGGCAGCGCGCTGAGAATAATATCAGGAGG
>QIJG01000114.1 GCA_003232715.1 Nitrospirota bacterium | reverse complement strand
TCCTCAGGTACTTATGTTCCTTGGCCCATTCAAAGAATTCCGTTCCGGGGAAGGGGATGGCGATTGTGAATCCAACGAGGTCCGGGCTTATTTCCTTTGCCAGCTTTATCGTGTCTTTCAGTGTCTCCTTTGTCTCTCCCGGAAGTCCAACCATAAAGTATCCGTGGACCTCAAGGCCGACCTTTTTTGTCAGCTTGAAGGCTTCCCTGATCTGATCAATGGTCGTATTCCTGGATGCCTTGTTCAGTATCTCCTGATTGCCTGATTCCACTCCGTACTGAATCTGCCAGCAGCCTGACTCTTTCATAACTCGCAGAAGTTCTTCGTCCACGTAGTTTACCCTGCCGTTACATTCCCAGGAGATATCGAGTCCACGTTTAATCATCAACCTGCAGATCTGCTTTATGCGTTCCTTGTTCAGGTTGAATATACTGTCTCTGAAGGAGATGTTTCTGACTTTAAACTCCTTGTACAGATATTCAAGCTCGTCCACCACGTGCTCCGGGCTATGTGTCCGGTATCTCCTGCCAAAAGTGATCCGGACATCGCAATAAGTGCAGCTATGAGGACAACCTCGGCTTGTTATTATGTTTGCATAAGTTCCGTCAGTCCTTTTGGACCACGCAGCAGGAGGATTGTACTTTCCTATCGGCAACAGGTGGTACGCCGGCCACGGCAAGTCGTCCAGATTTTTTATCATCTCACGACTCTTGGTCCTGATTACCTGGCCATCCTTGTCCTGGTAAATGATGCCTGCAACACTGCTTAGATCTTTTTCGTTCTCAATGGCCTTGACCAGTTCGAGCATGGTGTTTTCGCCTTCTCCGATAACTCCTATGTCAACTTCGTCGTGTGTCACGACCTCCTGGCCAAGGGCAGTGATGTGTGGCCCGCCGAGCACCACGCGTGTTTCAGGCGATTTCTCCTTGATTATCCTTGCAATCTCCAATCCCTGTTTTGCCCTCGGTGTGACAACGCTGACCCCTACCAGGTCAGGTGAGTAAGCATCAAGTTCATTGCTGAGCTTCTCACGGTTCAGACCCTCAATGTAGCCATCGATAATTCTGACATCAATATCGTTTTGCTCAAGCACTGATGCAATGTAACCGAGCCCTAAGGGCAGTGAATTAAATAGAGGCGGGGTGTCCTCTGTCATGCTGATCGGGGGATGGATAAGTAGTACTTTCATTGTTATCACCTTCTAAATTGACATTTGGGTTTATAAAATAACCGTTACTTCAGTAACGACCTGATGTATCTTTTGCCGTATGAAAAAAGGGGACGGGGGTTTGCAGAAAATATTACGTTGGGTTCAAAATAGCAGTGCAAGAGACACCCCTTGCAATTGTCTACCACGCTTAGATTGTTTCCAAGCTCTTCCCATAATTCCTTAAAACTTTTATCATGAAACGAACCGGTACACTCTTTAAAGAATTCATAACATGTACCCAGCCTGCCGTCGGGTGATATCCCACAGCTCAGATAGCCTGAGATGCACTTCATTTTTGGTATCCTGAATGAGTACATGGCATCAAGCATCATATTGCTCATAGTGATGGGATAACCTTTATCCCGCAGTTCCCTTATTTTTAAGACGGCATTTCTGTAGTTCTCTATGCCACCGTATATCTCGTCATAACTTTTTTTAAGTTCATCCATGCTTTTATAATGGAAATGTGTGATGAGTGGAAAGAAAGTAAAGGTTTTAATCCCGATCTTACTGCCGTATTTCACGATATTCTCAATCTCTTTTGTAGATATCCTGGTCAGCACCACGTTAAGTGAAACATAAGGGACCCTCTCTACCGCTGCCTTGATACCCTCGATCACCGTGTCGTTGAGGATCTTTATATTTCCTGCTTCCTCAGGAAGATCTGCGTTCATGCTGTCGAAGGAGAAGCTCATCATGTCCACATAGTCACAGATTTCGTCAATCCTCTTTGTTACAAGTGAACCGTTTGTGGCTACTTTTGCCATCATACCCCTCTTCTTTATCCGTTTGAGGATTTCCGGCAGGTCTTTTCTCATAAGTGGCTCACCACCGCTTATAGCATAGATTACACAGCCCATGTCGGCAATCTGATCCACAAGGTCCAATACCTGTATGGTATTCAGTTCCTTGATGTTGTCACCCCATAGCGAGCAGTAAGAGCACTTGTAATTGCATTTGTGGGTTATCCTGTGGCCTACCTTGATCAGATTCCTCTTCTTGAAGAGATTAAACCTGATTGCGGCGTTTGCCATTCTAAGGGGTTTTTTTAGCATGTGGATTCCTTTGGTTTTGACCTGGGGTTTTTAATAGAAAATAAGTGTATATACCAGATACATAATAATATTTTATACGTTTATAAAGCTGAAAGTCAAGGATTTCCTTGAGTTGCTAACTCTGCGGCGATGAGTTTTTATGCAGATGTTTACTAAAGACCATAATCTGTCGGGAGAGTTTATTTTTTTGCCGGTTTATCTGTTGGGGCCTGTCCGGGGGTAGCCGGGGTTTTTACACCATTTGCCTCAGGTGTCACACCTGCAGGAGAAGATGGCATGGACTTCTTTTCAGGTATAACTGTGGACTGAACAACAGACCCCTTTTTTACAGTAACCACTGTAAGTATAAGGGAGGTAATCATAAAGGCTATGGCAATCCCTGTGGTGAGCTTGTTCATGAATGTAGCCGCACCCCTGCCGCCAAATATCGTCTGACTTGATCCTCCTCCGAAGGCTGAACCAAGCTCAGCTCCCTTTCCACCCTGAATCAGGACTATGCCTATCAGTACCAGGCATATGGTTATGTGAATAAATATAAGTATTGTTGTCATATTATCTCCGCTAAATGTACTTGACTATTCCTGCAAAACTATCCGGTTTCAGACTTGCCCCTCCAACAAGGGCGCCATCCACATCCTCTTTTGACATCAGGGAGGATATATTATCCGGTTTTACGCTTCCGCCATAGAGAATTCTTATTGTGCCGGCAGTATCACCGTAGAGGTTTCCAAGTTCTGACCGGATAAATCGGTGAGCCTCCTGTGCCTGCTCAGGTGATGCAGTCCTGCCGGTGCCGATGGCCCATACAGGCTCATATGCCATAACAGGAACCTTGGCGGTAATTCCGCGTAACCCTTCTGTTATCTGCCTCTTCAGTATATTAAAGGTATTCCCGGACTCTCTTTCCTCAAGTGTTTCTCCAATGCAGAATATTACGGCAAGCCCTGCACTCATGGCTGCCCTGATCTTCCTGTTCACAGTCTCATTCGTCTCACCAAAATACTGCCGTCTCTCTGAATGGCCTGCAATTACATATGAGCACTCCACATCCTTAAGCATAAGAGGGGACATTTCCCCTGTATAAGCCCCTGCCTCCTCATAAAAGACATTCTGTCCTGCGAGTTTAACATTACTGTCTCTGAGGAGTTTCGCAGCAACCGGCAGTGAGGTAAATGGCGGGGCAATAACTATCTCCACATCCTGCACACCTTTTACAAGCGGGAGGAAACCGTTAATGAACCCCTCGGTCTCCCTCGTGGTCTTATTCATCTTCCAGTTTGCAGCCATCATTGGTAAACGCATGATATTAATTAAACCCCAAAAAGGGAAGCAAAGTCAACTTTTTAAAGTTAAGGAGTTGAGGAGTTGAGGAGTTGAGGAGTAAAAAATTAAAATGGGATATCCTTTCTGTTTGTTCTCTTGACTTGAGTCTATCCTTTAACTCCTGAACTCCTTAACTCCCCAACTTCTTTTTTAAGTTAGTCCCTCTAATTTCCAGTTCTCAAGCTCATTCCTTATTGCGCTTATATCTGTCCTGTTTTCGATTGCCTTTAAAATTCTTCTCATATCCTTTATGTCTCCGTAAAGAATTGTGCCGATTATGGTCTTTTCCTTAATGACGAGTTTTTTATAGATAAATTTGCCGGGATCTTTTATTACTATTGATTCGTGGTTGCCTTCGGCGTCAATGTTGCCGGCTGCAACAAGACCCACCCCTGCAATCTTCAGGAAATTGGATATTGTCGTGCCTTCATAAACGGCATTTCCTTCTGCCATATTTATCCCTGCAATTTCACCCTGTTTTTCTGCAGCAGGCCATATTCCGTAAAAGACACCCCTGTGTTGTATCAAATCTCCTGCTGCGTAAATATCCGGCACTTCTGTTTCCATCCTGTCATTAACAATCAGGCCTTTTTCAACTTTCAGTCCGGCCTTCCGGGCAAGGGCTGCATTTGGCCTGACTCCGGCAGATATGATTATCATGTCGCAGTCAATTCTTCTTCCATCTTCAAGTAATACTCCTTCAACCTTGTCTGCTCCAATTATCTCTTTTGTTTTTGTGCCGAGATAGAATGTAAAACCCATCTTCTCCATCTGTGTCCTGAGTATGTCGGCACCTTCAGGGTCCATCTGTCTTGGAAGAAGCCTGGGGAAAAACTCGACAACTGCAACAGAGTTACCGGACTTTCTCAGTGCATTTCCTGCCTCAAGGCCGAGCACTCCACCTCCGATGATGATGATGAGACGCTGATTGTCCATCCTTGCATATTCTCTTATTGCAATTGCATCTTTCAGGGTCCTGAGGGTAAAGACACCCTCTTTATCAGCCCCGGCAATAGCGGGAATAAAGGGTATCCCACCTGTTGCCATCAGGAGTTTGTCGTAGTTTAGTTTTTTATCAGGAGATGTGATGATTTCCTTTTTTGCAACATCTATATCAGTTACGGCTGTATTCAGGATAAGGTTGATTTTGTTTTTGTCATACCAGGTATCCTTTTTTAAAATAATCGTTTTTTCATCAAGATCCCCGGACAGAAAGTCTATGAGCCTTACTCTGCTGTAAAAAGGACATTTCTCCTCCGTAATAATGGTTATTATGCCGTCATTGTCAATCTTCCTGATAAGGGTTGCTGCAGTTGTGCCTGCAACACCGTCTCCTATTATGACGTACTTCATCCTTCCCATCCTCCTCTTGTTTCTAATCCTGATGTTATCGTGAATCTATATACTTTTTCTTTACTTCGTGTACCTCATGGCTAAACCACCCTTAACTCCTGTATATATAATACTATAAAATATCAGGATGGGTCATAATCAACACATTAAAGGTTTTCGTAATGTCATTGCCAGTATCGTCGGCGACGAAGCAATCCTGCACTGACTTTCACCGTGAATTGCTGCTAAAATGTTAATATGTGACAAACAACATAAAAGGGGCTGCTATTTAAAGTCTGTGTATAAACTACAGTAATTTGTCATTCCCGCGAGTCGGGAATCCTTCTTAAATAACGATTCCGGACAAGCCGGAATGACAGAAAACAGTAACGGTTCGACTTTATACACAGACTCTATTTAAAGTATAGAGGATTAGCGGTTGTCTGCATGATTTGATAAAGTCTGTATTTTGAGTTATATACCCCGGATTAAAAAAGGAGAGCAGGATGAAGGTTGTTGATGCTCGAGAGATGAGGGAGATCGACAGGCAGACCATTGAGGACTATGGTATCGCGTCACCTGTTTTGATGGAAAGGGCGGGGCTATCTGTTGTAAACAGGATCAAGCAGTGCTTTGACAGGTCAATAAGGGTACTGGTTCTTGCCGGAAGCGGCAATAATGGTGGAGATGGTCTTGTAGTGGCAAGGCTCCTTCATAATGAGGGATGGGATGTCACGGTCTTCCTGATTGCACCACCGGAAAAACTTTCACATGATTGTCTCAGGCAGTACGAGACGGCTGAAAAGATGGGAGTCCGGATTTATACAGAAAAACTTCCGGTCTTGAAAGACCTCCGTGGCTCACTTGTGATTGATGCAATATTAGGGACGGGACTGAACAAGCCCCTCAGGGGGGAGATCTCCAACCTCGCTGACAGGGTTAACAGTGCGAGGCCCGATGTGGTAGCCGTTGATATTGCCACGGGTGTATCCTCTGATACCGGAAAAATCATGGGGACTGCAGTAAAGGCAGGTTTTACCGTTACTTTCGGGCTTCCAAAGGTCGGACATCTCATATATCCAGGTGCGGAATATACGGGGAGACTCTTTGTTGAAGATATCGGGTTTCCTCCGGCACTCCTGAACTCTGAATCTATTTCCCTTGAGCTGATCGAGAAGGAACGCGTCTCATTGCTGTTGCCTGAGCGGTTGAAAAACTCCTATAAGGGTGATTACGGACATGTGCTCGTCATTGGCGGGTCTGTGGGAAAGACAGGGGCGCCCCTCCTCTCTGCAAGGGCTGCATTGAGAAGCGGGGCAGGACTTGTTACCATCGGGACTCCTGAAAGGATTACGGATTCATTGATGGCCTCTGTGCTTGAGGAGATGACCCTGCCATTGCCCTCGACTGCATCAGGCACTGTATCCAGGGAAGCAGCCGGGACTGTGCTGGACTTCCTTCATGAGAAGGCCGATGTGCTTGCAATCGGGCCCGGACTCTCTACGGATAGGGAGACCGTGGAGTTTGTCCTTGAGACCATCAGCAACTCACCTGTACCCATGGTGGTTGATGCCGATGGCCTGAATGCGCTGTCAACACTTGACTATAAAGATCTTTCAGGATTTCTGAATAAACTGCGCGCACCCGCTGTCTTTACACCCCACATAGGAGAGATGTCCAGGCTCTTCAGGATGAGCATTCCTGATATAGCGGATGATTTAATCGGGGTGGCAACGAGATTTTCCCGTGATACAGGGGGCTGCCTTGTCTTAAAGGGAATGCCTACACTGATAGCGACCCCTGAAGAGCAGTGCTTTATCAATACAACGGGGAATCCCGGAATGGCTACTGCCGGAACCGGAGATGTCCTTACCGGCATCATAGCCTCATTTATGGGGCAGGGTCTGTCACCCGCAGAAGCGGCACTGACAGGGGTGTATCTCCATGGACTGACAGGTGATATTGCTGTAAAGGGTACAACAGGGTATGCCTTTACCGCCAATGACCTTGTAACTGGTCTTTTTAGGGGGTTCCATTCACTTTTATCTGATTTGCAACTGCCCGGATAGTATAAAATAATAATGATGCTTCTCCATGAACTGAGATGATAATACCTGAAAACCTCAAAGCCTCCGGACTGCCGGCTTTCTTTACAAACCGTAATGAAGGGATAGAGCCGGGGGGGTTATCGCATATTTCCGGTATTCCGGAGGAAGCCATATATATGCCCATTCAGCGGCATACGGACTTGGTGTTTGTGCTTGAGGAGTTCTGTTGTCCTGAGGTGGCTGATGCTGTTGTGACAGCAAGGAAAGGAGTCCTTCTGGGCGTAAGAGTGGCTGACTGTCTCCCCATCCTTGTATATGACAGGAAAAGGGAGATTGTGGCTGCGGTTCATGCCGGTTGGCGGGGGACTGCTAAAGGGATACTCGGAAAGACCATCAAGGTAATGACGGATAGATTTTCTTCAGGGGTTGATGATATATTAATTGCTTTTGGCCCGTCTATCAGGGGATGCTGTTATGATGTTAATGGGGATGTCCTCTCTGCAGTCGAAGCTGCCACAGGAGATGGTGATTATATCCTGTGGAGAGGAGGTAAGGTCTACATAGACCTTGTGTTTGCAAACAGAATCCAGGCGCTTTCAATGGGGCTTCCTGATGAGAATCTCTGGATGGCGGGGGAGTGTACGTATTGCCTTCCTGAGAGGTTTTTCTCATACAGGTGTTCAAAGACGGAGAAGAGGCAGGGAGGGTTTATAGGGCTGAAAGACGGAAACGTAAACCGGTGACGAAGCCCGTTTCGTCTGGAGGTTACGTAGTTCGTATTTTCTGACGTTACCGGCAGGCGCCTCACGATACGGGCAACGTGACCGTAACCGTTTTACGATAATCTAAGGAGGATATAGATGGAAACAGGAGATGTGAAGAGGGCAAGAGATATTATGAACAAGAAGGTTATAACCGTAAGTCCTGATACCTCTGTGGAAGAGCTTGGCAGACTCTTCATGGAAAAGAATCTTTCAGGTGCCCCGGTGATTGATGAAAATGGAGATATCTATGGTATTGTTACAGAGAATGACCTGATCAGTAAGGAGAAGCGTTTCCATATACCCACTATAATCACAATATTCGATGCCATCATACCCCTTCAGACTGATGCAGCGGTTGAGAAAGAGATAAAAAGGATGGCTGCCACAACCGTTGGGGATATATGCACAAGAGAGGTTATTACAGTGGATGAAGAGACGTCTATTAATGATATTGCAACTATTATGACCGAGAAGAAGATACATCTTCTCCCTGTCTTAAGGGAAGAAGGAATAGTGGGGATAATCGGAAAGAAGGACGTAATAAAGGCTATTGCCGGAGAAACAAAGACATAAAGAAGACATAAACAATCCGCAGATTACACAGATTTACGCAGATTTTTTCTGTGAAGATTATAAGAAAATAATACACATCTGACAGGATGTACAGGATAGAAAAATAGAATTATTTTTTAAGTTCTTTAAAAGAAAAAAATCCTGTTAATCCTGTTAATCCTGTCTAAAAAAAAGAGTAGTGGCTTCAGTTTTTATCCTGATAGTTTTTTATAATTTTTTCTGTTGAAATCAGCGAAATCTGTGTAATCTGCGGATATAATTCCTGGTGTTATCCTGTATATGAATAAAAAGTTTACAGTAGAGACCCCCAATGAAAGGGAGACCATTAATACAGGTGAGAGGCTTGGCAGGATTCTCCGGAAAGGAGATATCGTCTGTCTGTATGGAAACCTTGGAGCCGGCAAGACCACTTTTGTCAAGGGTATTGCCAGGGGTCTTGGTATTGAGGAGCGGGAGATAACAAGTGCAAGTTTTGTTATAATTGCAGAGCATTACGGGCGGATTCCGCTCTTCCACATAGACCTCTACAGGGTTTCAGGTGGCGATGATGTCCCGGACCTTGGCATAGAGGAGTATCTTGACGGGGAGGGAGTTGCTGTGGTGGAGTGGGCTGAGCGGTTGACGGGTTGGGACTGTTCATTCAGGGTGGATATTAAATTCCCGGATGATGTGAGGAGAGAGATAACAATAAGCGGGAGTAAGGAAAGGATAGAAGATTTGGAGTGATGGAGTGATGGAGTGATGGAGTGATGGAGTGATGGAGTGATGGAGTGATGGAGTGATGGAGTGATGGAGTGATGGAGTGATG
>QIJG01000118.1 GCA_003232715.1 Nitrospirota bacterium | reverse complement strand
TGTCCCTTCCTTTTATATCAAGCTCCCTGGAGGTATTATCAGTCGGATAGGCAGAGCCTATCTCTATCTTGATCTGCTCGGAAGATCTTTCTCCAATCATAAGGTTGTATCTTCTTTTTATATAAGCCAGGATTGTTTCATCCATCCTGTCTCCACCAACCCTTACCACCTTGCTGTAAACAATGCCGTTAAGAGAGATTACGGCAACATCAGTGGTTCCGCCTCCGAGGTCGACAATCATGTTGCCTGTGGGCTCACCTACGGGCAGACCAACACCAATGGCGGCAGCCATGGGTTCTGATATGAGATAGACCTCCCTTGCTCCGGAGGCCTGGGATGCGTCTTTAACAGCCCTCTGTTCAACCTGCGTTATCCCCGAAGGTACCCCGATGATAACCCTTGGTGAGACAAAGCTCTTTCTGTTATGAACCTTTGTGATAAAATATTTGAGCATTTCCCCTGTAGCATCGAAGTCCGCAATCACGCCATCTTTCATCGGCCTTATCGTAGTTATGTTTGCCGGGGTCTTGCCAAGCATTCTCTTTCCCTCAATTCCAACGGCAATCGTCTTTTTATTGTCTTTCCTTATTACAACTACCGATGGTTCGTTGCAGACGATCCCGCTCTTCTTTACATAGACCAAGGTGTTGGCTGTTCCAAGGTCTATGGCAAGGTCATTTGAAAACAATCCTAGTATTCTCTGTATAAACATCTATCCTCCTGTTGCGGAAGCTCTAATTGTCACCCTGAATTAATTTCAGGGTCTCGCAACTCTTGTTGTTATTAGATTTCCCGAACCTCATTTAGTAAGTTAGTGAGCACCTTGCAGCAAGCAGCTATTCTTTACTGCCTGCTGCCTGCTCCCGGTTGCCTGCTACTTCTATAACATTGGTTTTTGCAATCTCGTCACCAAGACGTCTGTTTGAACCACTTCCGAAAAGCACGATAAACTCAATGGCCAGCACGCAGAGAAAGAGAAGGCAACCTATCAAAGGTATTCTCCATAGCAAAAACCCGAAGGCGATAGTCATGTTTCTTAGTATGGATTCCTTTACAGTACAAGGTCCTCCGTCCAGCCTGACCACACTTAACCCAAGGAGCATTTTACCGGGACTTCTGCCGTTAAAGAAACCATCGGATATCAGAATATATACAAGTCCTGCAAAAAGACCGGTCTTCTGTAATATCTCAACAGCTTAACCTTTGCAACTACACGGGAGAGAAGTCCTGCAGGGGTTACCATTTAAAATACTACCAGATAGGTATTAAGATTTTCAAGGAAGGGGATTCCTTCGGCTGCTTTACGGCCTGATATCAATGCTTTCAGGCCACACCCTTTTTCTTAAAGAGTGTGGCCTGTTTTAAACAAGGCCATATGAGAGTAAAGTCTCCCGCAAACTATTTTTGTTAGCCTCCGACATTTCGCACAATGGGAGACGGAGTTCCCCGCCTATCCTGCCCATCATTGAGAGGGCTGTTTTTACAGGTATGGGGTTGGTCTCCAGGAACATCGCAGCATTGAGTGGTTCGAGCTTGAAATGGAGCTGCCGTGCATCGTCATAAAGCCCTTTTTCATAACTTGCACACATCTGAGAAACCATCCCGGGCATCACGTTGGCAGTGACGGAAATCACGCCCCTGCCGCCGAGGGCAAGAAGTGGAAACGTGGTGAAGTCGTCTCCTGAAAAAACGGTAATACTGTCACCACACAGCCTCATAACCTCACTCACCTGCTTCATATCTCCGGAGGCTTCTTTTATGGCAGCAATATTTTCAATCCCGGCAAGTCTTGCAACCGTTTGAGGAAGTATGTTAACAGCAGTGCGTCCGGGTACATTATAAAGTATAAGCGGAAGGTCAACAGCCTCTGCCACTGCCCTGTAATGTCTGTAGAGCCCCTCCTGGGTAGGTTTGTTATAGTAGGGTGCGACAAGCAGGGCAGCATCAGCCCCGAGCTTCCCGGCCTCCTGCGTCATTGTAATCGTCTCATCAGTGGAATTGGCACCGGTACCTGCTATGACCGGAACCCTTTTGTTTACAATTTCTATGGTACTCTTTATCACCCTGTAATGTTCCTCATAGGTCAGGGTTGCCGACTCTCCTGTAGTGCCACAGGGCACTATGCCGTTTGTTCCCTCTGATATATGCCACTCAATCAGCTCTGACAGGGCCTTTTCATTCACCGCCCCATCACTGAAAGGGGTAACCAGTGCTACTATTGAACCTTTAAGCATAACTTCCTCCTTAAGAACTTTATCCCCGCCCCTGACCTCTATCCGGGAAGGGAAATCCTGCGATCTGAAAAGAGTTTACATATTTACCGGAAACCTGTGGCAAAGACCGGCCCTGTAATTAGAGCCTGCCTTTTCTATCCACTTGACAAGCCCATAGCCCGGCATCTTTTCGTTTCCCCTGCCCCTTATTGTTATAGCATGCCCTTTCTGTAAGGGATACGTGGTTATCATACAAAAGCCCTGATCTGAAATGTCCACAATTGAGCCCTTTGCCTCAACCCTTGAGGCATCTCTTCCCCCCACCTCCGTTACAGCAAACTTGATATTAAGGCTGGTTGCTTGTCTGGAAACGTTTCTCTTTTCTGTTATCATTTTTCTCACCCATAAACTTCAATGTTGATAGATCCATCAAATACAGTGACGGCAGGACCTGCCATATAAATATGTCCATCCTCAGCCCATTCAATAAAAAGGTCTCCACCCGGGAGGTGAACCGTCACGTCTTTTCCTGTAATCCCGATTAATGATGTTGCAACAGCAGCAGCAGAGGCCCCGGTTCCACAGGCCATTGTCTCACCGGCACCCCTTTCCCAAACCCTCATCTTTATCTCTTTATCATTTAGTATCTCTACAAACTCCACGTTTGTCCTGCGGGGAAATATCTGATGGTTTTCAATCATTGGGCCGTAGTAGCTTACAGGAAAAGTTCCTGCATCATCAACGACTATAACGCAATGGGGATTTCCCATGGAGAGGCAGGTGATATCAAGAACCTGTCCCTCAACCTCAAGGGGATATTTTATAAAAACGGCTGTTTCCGGCAGGACAGTACTGTTTGTTTTCTGGATATCTATCGGTATCTTTTCCGGCGAAAACTCCGGCATTCCCATATCGACCCTGACCAATCCATCGCATATCTCCGACCTGATAATACCAGCCGGTGTCTCTATCGCAAGTACCTTTTTTTCACTTAACCCCCTGTCCCGGATGTATCTGGCCAGACAGCGGATACCGTTGCCGCACATCTCAACTTCCGAGCCGTCGACATTGAATATTCTCATCCTGAAATCGGCCCTCTGAGATGGACAGAGCAGGAGAAGCTGGTCGGCCCCGATGGCAAACCTTCTGTTGCATAAATGGACTGACAGCCTGGAAAGTTCATCAGTGCCGAGATTGGCCGGAGATGACTCTTTCATAGCGTTAACGACAATAAAGTCATTTCCAAGGCCATGCATTTTTGTGAATTCGATCTTCATAATATCAAGAAGTTATAAAGGTTCTCATAATTGAACCGACATCAATCTAAAAATCTCCCCTTGCCCCTCTTTGTCAAAGAGGGGGATAATCCCTCCCTTTGGCAAAGGGAGGTTAGGAGGGATTTTTAAATAACTATGTCCACACTTTTAAACTTTAACTCCTCCCTTGTCCGGAAAATCAGGTATCATCTCACCACGGACAAGGTCTCTGTAAGTCTCCCTCTTTCTTATAATATAATGTTCGCTTTCATTTACAAGCACCTCGGCCGGTCTTGGACGGCTGTTGTAATTGGAGCTCATCGAAAACCCATAGGCCCCGGCACTCATAACAGCAAGATAGTCGCCGTGATGTACCATATTGATTTCCCTTTCCCTTGCAAGAAAATCTCCTGATTCGCATACAGGCCCGACAATATCTGCAGTAATCATTTTACGCCTGTTCTTTTTAACAGGAACGATATGGTGATATGCATCATACAGAGTGGGTCTCATCAGGTCGTTCATCCCTGCATCCACTATCACAAACTCCCTATCCTCACCCCTCTTCAGGTAAAGCACCCTGGTGAGAAGGATGCCGGCATTCCCTGCGATTGAACGTCCCGGCTCCACAACTATTGTTATCCCCTGTCCCCTAAGAAGCGGCAGGAGTTCTTGGGCAAGCTCCTTTGGGTGAGGTGGAGATTCGTCTTTATATTGTATGCCAAGTCCGCCGCCTATGTCCAGATATTTCAAATTGATTCCCTCTGCCTTCAGGCTCTCAATGAGGACCAGTATCCTCCGGAGGGCATCGACAAAGGGAGTTACCTTTGTTATCTGGGAACCGATATGTTTATGAACCCCTATCAGCTCAATATTTTCAAGCCCCTTTGCCAGTCTGTAGTACTCCAGGGCATTTTCTATCGGGATACCAAACTTGTGCTTTCTAAGCCCTGTTGATATATAGGGATGCGTTTCAGGGTCAATATCAGGATTTATTCTCAGTGCTACCGGTGCAGTGACATTCATCCGCCCGGCTATACCGTTAATCCTTTCAAGCTCCTGTTCGGATTCAACATTAAACATCAATATCCTCTTGCTGAGGGCATATCTAATCTCATCACCGGTTTTGCCCACCCCGGCATAGACAATCTTCTCCGGTGGTATTCCCACCCGTAAGGCCCTGTAGAGCTCACCTCCGGAGACAATATCAGCACCGGCACCATGGTTTGCAATCATACTGAGGATGGCACTGTTGGAATTGGCCTTCATTGCAAAGCACATTATATGTGGAATTTCCATAAAGGCGTCATTGTATGCCTTTAGATGCCGGGTCAGGGTTTTATGACTGTAAACATAAAGGGGGGTGCCATACTCATCAATAAGGGCCTTAACCGGAACATCTTCAGCGTAGAGCTCTCCTCTTAGATATCTGAAATAATGCATGCTCCTCCCATAAGTAGTCTCGACTATTAAATCTTTCTATTATTAACACAGGGGGCCACTTAAAGTCAAAGTTTTACGGTGGTAAACAGCGATTCACGGTGAACTTATAACGCTTTGAGATTGCTTCACTTAACTTGCAATGACCCTGTTGACTCGTTAGAAAATGTTACCGAAGGATAGTGTCATATCCCTCTTTGATTCCGGACAAGCCGGAATGACACTTGAGAGTTGACACGGCAGTAGGGGGGCAACAGCTTTATTTACTGTAAAGTATTATTATAGTATAATATAAGAATATTGTTATGTATCAAAAACCTTAAATCTCTAAACAGAAATCGCCGGCCTTTGGTTGGAGAGATTGACTCTATATAAGGAGGAAAACGCAATGAGTTGGATCCGTACGATAGCAGAAGAAGATGCAGATGGGTTATTGGCAGAGATATACGAAGAGACTCGCGCAAAAGCAGGGCGCGTAGTTAATCTGGTAAAAGTCCAGAGCCTCCGCCCGGAGACCATGGCAATCGGGAAAAAGCTTTACCGTCACATGATGGACAGTCCGGGAGGTCTAAGTAAACTGCAGCGGGTACTGATCGCTACAGTGGTCTCAAAACTCAATGGCTGCTTTTACTGAATGGAGAGCCATGAGTCCGATCTCCGTGAAGAGATCAGAGACGATGCCGAGGTATCGAGAATTCAGGAGGATTACCGCCAGGCCAACCTTGATCCCGCCACCAAAAAACTGCTCGACTTTGCAGCCAAACTGACGCTGACCACTAAAGAAATAAGCAGAACGGATGTTGAAGTTTTACGTGCAACCGGATTTGCTGACGAAGACATCCTTGACGCAGTACAACTCATTGGGTATTTCAACTACACTAACCGTGTTATGGATAGTCTGGGGATAGATCCTGACCCCGGGATGAGATACAAACCGGAATAAAACAGGCATACCCCTAACCACTCCCTCCTGTTTGCGTGCAATGCACCGGCACGCATCAGGAGGGGATAAAAAAATACTCAAATTCAGGTATTATACTTTAATGAATTATGCAGGGGCGGCGGTTTATACAGACGGTATTCCCGGTAATTGTTAATAGCTTATGACACGGGAAACAGACCTGACGGAGAGATTCAGGAAATTATTTGTAAAGGCAGATATTTTATTTCATATATTTGCTGTATTACTGTTGCTTATTGCATGCGGCTTTATGTTTTATTACGCATTGCTCAATATTGTTCACCCATCTCGCGACTCCATAATACGCCTTGTAAATGACGTGCTCTTGGCATTGATAATTCTTGAACTACTCTGGACTGTCATCAGGTTCCTGAAGAAACAGAAATTCCTGTGGGCCCCTTCCTTTCCATCGGAATGATAGCTGCGGTAAGGAGGATTCTTTTGATAGAGGCCCAGACCTCCACCATGGAGCATGTACCTGTTGAAAAACTCTATGAGATGGGGTTAAGCGCCGTTGTTATCTTAATTTTAATGATTGCATACTACTTGTCCGTTAAGGCACAGCAAATAGAGCAACCATGACAAAGAAGGAGGAGGGGTAAATGGCAGAAGCACATTCTTTTGACATTGTATG
>QIJG01000191.1 GCA_003232715.1 Nitrospirota bacterium | reverse complement strand
TTACCATAGAGGACCTGATCGAGGAGATAGTCGGGGAGATAAGAGATGAGTTTGATGAGGAAAAGCCGGTTATAAAGCTGAAAGACGGTTCCTACCTGATAGATGCCTCCATTGCCATCAGGGATCTCAAGGAAGATTATGGTATTGATATCCCTGCCTCGCCTGATTACGACACCATGGGCGGGTTTGTTATCACCAGACTTCAGAGGATACCTGCTACCGGTGAGACCTTCAATGCCGACGGCTGGAATATAAGGATAGTTCAGATAATCGGCAAGAGAATAGCCAGGGTTATTCTGAAGCCGGTCAGTGATAGCGAGTCCGGCAAGAAGGATAACGGGGATGACAAACAATAAAAAGACTTTTCCTCCTCCGGCCTACCCCTCCCTCTTTTCTCTAATGGATTGATATTCGTGATGAATCGTCCAGTTGACAAAGTTTAATCTTATACTTTATAATCTTATAAAAATTATGAGAAATGTCGAAGTCAATAGAAAAAATAAACAGGAAACAAGAAAAAATTCCGGGAATTGAAAAACAACGAAAGTGTCTTATCAAAGAAGGAAGTTTCATAGATGTGTTAGTCCGATAGACAGGTCTTTAAAGTGTAATTTTCAACAGGAAGCTAAATACTATATTAACAGGAGGGAGTTATGAACATACTAAAAACAGTTTTAAGAACGGGCTTGCTTATTATGGTAACAGTAATCTTATTTTCATTTGGATGCTCTGTTAATGGTGCTTCACTTTACCAGAAGGAAGGCTGCAACAACTGCCACAAATTTAAAGGGACGGGCGGAAGCATAGGTCCTAACCTGACGGGTGTTACCAAAAAGAGGAGCGATAAGTGGCTGAAACAGCAGATTAAAAACTCCGGGGTAAACAATCCTAATTCTACAATGCCGGGGTTCGAACATCTGTCGGATAAAGAGATTCAGGCATTAATAAATTATTTAAAGAGCTGAGAGGAAGGCCTGGAAGAGCACCCCTGGAGAAAGGGCATGCTCTCTCTCTGCCCTGGATATTGACTCTCGAAAATGGGTGTAAAATCATAGACCCCTATGGAATTGATCGGTCTACTCGAGGCTGGCAAACTCTGTAAAACTCTGTAGTTCACATGGTCTTCAAAAAGAGAGAGAGGGAAATTCGGGAGCATGAAGCTCCCGAATTAAAATATCTACTTGCCGGATTGTGTTCGAAGGTATCTGAAAAAATCGCTTTTCGTGGAGAGGATCAGCCAGTCTTTTTCAGATAACGTTGTCTTGTAGGTATCCAGGGTTTTCAGAAAGACATAGAAATCCCGGGATTGCTGGTTCTGGTTATAGGCTTTGGCATAGATAGCAGTTGCTTTAGCATCAGCCTTTCCCATTATTTCCTGAGCTGTTTTGTATGCCTCAGACTGGATCTTTTTTAACTCACGCTCTTTATTGCCCAGGATTTTAGAAGCTTCACCCTGCCCTTCGGAGCGGAATTTGTCCGCTATGCGCTTACGTTCGGTAATCATCCGTTCAAATATCTTTTTCTGGACTTCTTCCACGTAATTAATCCTTTTAAACCTCAGGTCGAGCAATTCGATCCCAAGCTCAAGGGTGCGAGGTGAAGCTGCATTGACAATAGAACGTGCTATCTTTTCTCTGCCGTATTTAATCCTGACTAAACTATTGCCTTCTCCCTCATTTGACAAACCTTCACTTGACTTATATTCCCGGTTAGTTGAACGAATTATTTCAACCAGGACGTGTTTGGCAATTGCGTTTCTGGTCTCACCATCTAAAATATCATCCAACCGGGACTGGGCACCCCGTTCGTTCCGCACGCGCTGAAAGAACAAAAGCGGGTTTTTAATCCGCCAGCGTGCATAGGTATCCACCCAGATAAATCTTTTATCTTTCGTGGGTATCTGATTAGGATCGCCATCCCATTCCAGAAAACGTTTATCAAAAAAATTGGCCTCCTGAATTATGGGGATTTTGAAATGGATGCCCGGGGTTACAATCGGTTTGCCTATCGGTTTACCAAATTGTGTGATTATAACCTGTTCTGTTTCATTTACGATGAAAGCAGAGGAGGCTACAGCTATCAAGGCAAGAACTGCAATGGTTACAATTACTACATACTTTGTTTTTTTCATTATTTAGCGCCTCCCTTCTCAAGCTGGAACAAAGGTAAAATCCCGGTGACATTCTCGTCAGTGATTAATTTTCTTCCAACCTTTTGCATGATATCATTCATTGTCTCCAGATAAATACGCTGACGCGTTACCTCTTTTGCTTTCATATATTCCTTGAAAACAGAATCAAACCTTGATGCCTCACCGCGTGCGTTATTAACCCGTTCCAGTGCGTATCCCTTTGCCTTTTCAATCGTTCTCTCCGCCTCACCGCGGGCCCTCGGAATTACCTTGTTATATTCGGAAAGGGCCTGATTAATTAATTTTTCGCGTTCCTGCTGGGCTTCATTGACCTCGTTGAAGGCAGGTTTTACAGATTCGGGGGGATTGACATCCTGAAGCACCACCTGTTCTACTTTAAGCCCCGTCTCATACTGATCGCATAATTTCTGAACTTTCAGGGTGACGGTGCTGGCAATTTCCTGACGACCGACGGTCAAGACCTCGTCCACCGTACGGTCACCAACAACCTCACGCATGACTGCTTCATTGATATCACGGAATGTCCCCACGGAGTTTCTTATACGAAACAGGAATTTGTAAGGGTCTTTGATGCGGTATTGCACGATCCATTCTACCTCAGCGGCATTCAGGTCGCCTGTTAACATCAAGGACTCCTCTTGATATTTTCTGGAGGAATACTCAGTCCTGATACCGGGCTTAGTTGTTCGGAAGCCAAGTTCGAGCTTTAATTGCCGTTGGACAGGTACTTTATATACCTTTTCGATTCCAAAAGGCAACTTAAAGTTTAATCCGGGATCGACTGTGCGGACAAATTTTCCAAACCTGAGGACAACCCCGACCTCATCCGTAGCTACCGTAAAGTAGGAAGAAAACAGAAAAATCACGAGCAGGATTGCAACAACGGCCCCAACAATCATCTTGACACTGATATTGGGCGGCCGGAAATCTTTTAGATCAAACGGTACTTTTTGTTCCATAAATCGTTACCTCCTCTTACTTTGTGAGATTTGTTGTTAACCATGAATTGAGAATGAAAGTAGATTAGAATGTTGCTTTTAATCCCCCGGGAAAGGAGAACGGCTGCTCTTCTCTGAACCCGCCTTCCGTTTATGATATGAGGTTGATTTGTTCAATCCATTGTAACTGTCCATTGTGCTTTTGTCAATAAAAGTCTCCCATCTGTTGTTGGAATCCGGGTCGGCTTCTGAGAAAGGCTATACAGGAAGGCGAAGAGGTTTGCGCTATAATTAAGGCAAAAGGCCGGAATCGGTCTTGAAAAGAATGAAGCAGCAATGACGGAGATGAAATAATAAGGATTTGTTTTTTGAAGCAGGTTTTGGGGAGGATTTGAACCTCCGACCTTCGGGTTATGAGCCCGACGAGCTACCAGACTGCTCTACCCCGCTGGATATTATCATATCCTAACGGGGCCTTTATTGTCAAACGATCTATCCCTTTACCACCCCCAGTGGTCTCAATTTTGCCACCTTCCCGGAGATACCTGCCCTGTGTACCAGATCCACCACATTTGATACATCTTTATAAGCCTCCGGCATCTCCTCGGCAAGGGTCCGTTTCCCTGCACTCATGACCACTATGCCTGCATCCTCCATCTCCCGCCATATGGCACGGCCCTTTGCCTGTCTGATCGCCTGATGCCTGGAGATCACCCTGCCTGCTCCGTGGCAGGTGGACCCGAAGGTCTCTTCCATGGCCTTTTCAGTGCCTGTGAGGACAAAAGAGGCCCTGCCCATATCACCGGGAATCAATACAGGCTGGCCCAGCTCCCTGTAGACCTCCGGAAGCTCGGGATGCCCGGGGGGGAAGGCCCGTGTGGCTCCCTTTCTGTGGACGATGAGTCTCTTTTTAACGCCGTTGACGGTATGCTCCTCCATCTTTGCTATATTATGGGCAACATCATAGATGAGTTTCAGGCCCAGCTCTTCCGGGGATGCCGACATTACCTTCATCAGTGCCTCTCTTGTCCAGTGCATTATGCACTGTCTGTTGGCCCATGCGTAATTTGCAGCAGCATTCATTGCTGCAAGATAATCCCGGGCCTCAGGACTCTTTACAGGTGCACAGGCAAGCTCCTTGTCCGGCAATGTTATGCCGTATTTCCTGGCAGCCCTATCCATCACCTCGATATAGTCTGTACAGACCTGATGTCCAAAACCCCTTGATCCGGTGTGGATCATTATTGTTATCTGGTCAGGAAAGAGACCGAGCAGATCGGCTGCTTTTTTATCGTATATCTCTGCCACATACTGTACCTCAAGGAAGTGATTTCCGGAGCCGAGGGTCCCCTGCTGTGCCCTGCCGCGTTCGAATGCCCTGTCACTTATCAAAGACGGGTCTGCGCCCTCCATGGCCCCTCCGGATTCAGTCCTTTCAAGGTCTTCTGCCCCGCCATAGCCCCGTTCAACCGCCCAGCGGGCTCCCTTCAGGAGGAGCGATCTTTGATCCTCCCTTGTCAGCCTGAGTTTGCCCTTTGAGCCGACTCCTGAAGGGACTTCATTGTAGAGCATCACAACGAGGTCTTTTATCCTGGGGATAATTTCATCTCGTGTCAGGTTACTCCTCAGCAGACGAACCCCGCAGTTTATGTCATAACCTACCCCTCCGGGGGATATAATCCCGTTTTCCAGGTCAAAGGCCGCCACCCCGCCGATTGCAAAACCGTATCCTTTATGAATGTCCGGCATTGCAAGGGATCTCTTCACTATGCCCGGAAGCGTGGCCACATTGGCAACCTGTTTTATCGCACCTTCTTCAAGGAATGTCTCAAGCTTCTTATCGACATAGATTATTCCGCCCACGCGCATCCCGTCGGTATATCCCATAGGGACCTCGATGCGGGTCTCGTCTATTCTTCGCAGTCCTTCCGCCATATAATCACTCCTGTTTATGTAAGGATGTTACTACATATCAAGAACCACCTCGGCAGTCCAGATACCATTTTTTTCTTCAATCCTGAGGTTATGGTATGTGGCGGCTTTCACCAGAAGCCCTCTTTCATGTCTCTCAGGGTCAAACTCCTCGCCTCTTATACCTGCCTCAACCCCGTTTTCGTTGATGTTTTTAATCCTGACCTCCTTGCCGATAAAACCGTAGGTGTCAAACCGGAAGATCAATTCATTGAGCCATCCAACAAAGAGACCATCAAGTGATTCCCTGTTGACCTTTATATCAGCAGAGTCTGCAGGCTCAACAGTTGAGAGGTCAGTGATAAGACTGTAAACTCCAAGTGCGCTCTTTACAAATAGTTCTTCAAGGCTCCGGCCCTGGACCCTGAGGCCCGCATCTCCGGATATGTCAAGAATTTCAAACCCTCTGTTCATGGAACTTTATTTAAGTTTTCTTAAAATCTACTCACATATTAACACTGACCTTTAAAGATGTCAATCGGGAATCTCTTTCTGCTGCAAACAAAACCATTCACATGCTATTATATTTCATGCCCTGTTTTGTTGTACATGAACATCACTCAAAACGCCTCCATTATGACTTCAGACTTGAGATGGCCGGAGTGCTGAAGTCCTGGGCCGTCCCAAAGGGGCCTTCAATGTGCCCAAAGGACAAGAGACTTGCAATAATGGTTGATGACCATCCGCTTGAGTACGGAACATTTGAGGGCATAATCCCTGAAGGTCATTATGGCGCCGGGCCTGTACTTATATGGGATTCAGGTGAATATGAACTGATTGGCGGGAGTCTGGAGGAAGGGCTGCTGGAGTTTATCCTTAAGGGGAGAAAGCTGAAGGGGACCTTTGTCCTGACAAGGCTGAAAGGGAGAGAGAATCAGTGGCTCCTCATAAAGAAAAAGGATGAATATGCCCTCTCCGTATTTGTTGTAAAGCCTGAACTTACAAAGGCGGGGCTGGAGAGATTGAAAGAGAAAGTACCACCGTGTGAGACGGAGTGAATGTAAGAATCCAGCTTACCGCAGAGAATGCAGAGTTTTAGAAGACCTTGTTTCAGGTTGCAGTTGCTTTGAACCCGTCACCGGTAATGAGTGGTTGTTTGAGCCTTTTTATCGTTGGTTTTGGATTGAATATTCTCAGTGTCTTATGTTTTCCTCTGCGGCCTCTGCGAACTCTGCGGTGAAATCTTACTGTGAATAAGTGCTTCAGCGATTCCGGCAAACTCTTCCATACTCAGGGTTTCAGGTCTCCTCCGGGGGTCTATCCCTGCAATAAGCAGGATATCCTTTATATTTTCGGACAGGGGTTTCAGGGAGTTCGAGAGGGTCTTTCTCCTCTGCGAAAATGCTGTCCTGATTACCCTGAAGAATAGCTTTTCATCGGGGACAGAGATACGCGGTTCAGCTAATATCCTGAGATGAACCACGGCAGAGTCTACCTTCGGCGGGGGCTTAAATGCCTCTTTCGGTATGAAAAAGGCTATGTTGGTCTCAGCATAATACTGGACCATGAGTGAGAGCACTCCGTAATCCTTTCCGCCCGGAGGGGCTACTATCCTTTCCGCCACCTCCTTTTGAACTGTAAGGGTTGCAGATATAAGCCTGTCCCTGTGGGCAAGGAGCCTGAAGATTATCGGTGTTGTTATGTAATAGGGGATATTGGCCGCTACCTTGAATGGGGGGAGAGTGTGATAAGAGTTTTATGTTCCTTATTGCCGAGACCTTTTTTTTAAGATGTTCGCAGAGATATGGGTCAAGCTCTATGGCTATAACCTCTCTTGTTTCTTCCGATAACATGAGAGTGAGACTGCCCTTACCGGGGCCTATCTCTACCACTGTATCCTCAGGTACGAGATCTGCTGTGTTTATCAGCTTCTTTAATATGGATGGGTTAAAGAGATAATGTTGTCCGAGTTTGCGTTTCAGGATCACTCCTTAAATTTTTAAATTAATATGCCCTGCATTATACCTTTTACGCAGCTGGATTATCATCTTCTTAAGCTTGGCGTTATCGATATCAGGCTTCTGTCAGGTAGGAGGGTTACAGGAAAATGTTCGGATTCAATACAGACCCGATGCTCCCTGAATGACAGATAGGAAAGTTGAGTTTAAACACAGATTTTAATCAGGGGTTATATCCGGGGTTATCAACACTACAAAACCCGGAAGGCTTGTTATTACAGATTTTTTACTTGACTTGTTTTAACCATTACATATATAGTAAGTAAGCACTTACATTATGGAAAAGTCAGGCACAAAAGAGCGGCTCCTGGAATCGACCCTGAAGCTGATCTCCGGGAAAGGTTATCTTGGAGCCACAACAAGGGAGATAGCCAGGGAGGCAGGTGTAACGGAGCTTACACTCTTCAGACATTTCGGCTCAAAGGAGAGGTTATTTGAGGAGGTACTTAACAGGTATACCTTTCTGCCCAGACTCAGGCAACTCCTGCCTGAATTAGAGGGGCTTGCCAGTGAAGAGGCACTCAGAACAGTAGGAATAAGATTTTTTGAGACCCTGAAGGAGAGGAAGTCCCTGGTCAGGATTATGCTTTCGGAGATGAATATATATCCGGAGAAGATCAGGATGGTTCACGAGAAATTCATAGATGACCTCATACAGACCCTTGCAGACTATTTTGGAACTCTTCAGCCGAGGGGTAAACTCGGAAGGTCTTCCCATAAGACAGTTGCAAGGGCATTTTTAGGGATGGTTTTTTCTTATTTCCAGGCAGAAGAGATTGTAAAGGAAAGGGATGTAACTAAACGTGAGATGGAGAATATAATAGGGGAGTTTGTAGATATATTTGTTCATGGGACTATGAAAAGATATTTTTGATTGCTGTCTCTTGTTTCTATAAATCCTGACTATAAGCAAAAGGATAATGTTTAACAAGAAGTCAGGAGTCGGAAGTCGGAATGAAAAGAGAAAGAACTAAACGGTTTCAAAAGACAAAGAGATATAAATTCAGATAAATTCAGAAGATCCATCGAGGAATATCAACAAGCATTAAATCCAGGAGGTAAAGATGAACATATGGATGAGTACCCTCTTGACCAGTCTTGAGTCGCGTATTTCGGATAAGCGTTCCGTCCACAAATAACAGGAGTGTAGAGCAATGAAATTGCTGTTCATGCGTGCGTCCCTTGCCGGTATTGCGGTGATTGTCCTATTCGGTTGTGCGGTTGGTCCTGATTTCCGGCCGCCGGAATTGCAGACGACCGGCTCTTATACCGCATCCCCCCTGCCTTCGCACACTGCAAATGCGCCGACTGGCGGCGGCACAGCGCAGCGCTTTGCCTTCGCTCAGGATCTCTCCTCACAGTGGTGGACACTGTTTCGTTCGCCGGAGCTCGACGCTCTGATCAAGCAAGGACTGATGGACAGCCCCTCGCTGTCGGCGGCCCGGGCCGCGCTGCGTGAGGCGCAGGAAAACCTTCGCGCTACAAGCGGAACGCTGCTTTATCCGGGTGTCGATGCAGGTGCTCAGGAGACAAGGCAGCGCACATCAGGTATATTCTACGGAGGATCGAGCAGCGAATATGACCTTTATAACGCCTCGGTCAAAGTTTCCTATACGCTTGATCTGTTCGGCGGCTCACGGCGCCGGCTCGAAGCGTTGCGGGCTCAGGTTGACTATCAAAGCTACCAGTTTGAGGCAGCGTATCTATCGCTGACCGCAAATATCGTGACTACCTCTATCCGGGAAGCGTCGCTTCGATCGCAGATCGGAGCGACGCGCGACATCCTTGCGGCGGAACAGAAACGGTTAGATGTGGTGAAGCGACGGTTTCAGCTTGGCGCCGTGTCGCGCACATCCGTGCTGTCACAGCAGTTGGAGCTTGCAAAAACAAGGGTGGCGCTGCCGCCGCTCGAAAAGCAACTCGCATTTACCCGACATGCCCTTTCCGTGCTGACCGGGCAGCTGCCGGGTGAAGGAAAATTGCCTCGATTTCGGCTTAACTCACTGACATTACCGGAAGTGCTGCCGGTCAGTCTGCCTTCGGAGCTGGCTCATCAGCGTCCCGACATCCGCGCCTCGGAAGCGCTGCTGCACCAGGCAAGCGCAGCGGTCGGTATTGCAACGGCGAACCTCTATCCGCAGATTACTCTGAGCGGTCGCTATGGGACCGAAGCTGCCGGTATGGGTGATCTATTCAGCAGTCAGAGTGTGATCTGGAACCTTGGGGCGGGACTACTGGGGCCAATCTTCCACGGCGGGCAGCTCACCGCGAGGCGTCGCGCCGCTATTGCCGTTTATGACGAAGCAGAGGCCCAATACCGGCAGACGGTGCTCAAGGCGTTTCAGAACGTCGCGGATGTGCTGCGAGCGCTCGATACCGATGCCTGCACGCTCCGGGCGCAGGCGGAAGTCGAGGCCGCAGCAAAAGCAACCCTGAATTTGACACAGAGACAGTTTGAACTCGGAGCTGTAAGTTACCTGTCGCTGCTGGTTGCCCAGCGTGATTACCAGCAGGCGCGAATCAATTTGATCGTTGCTCAGGCAGAACGATATTCGGATACTGCAGCGCTTTTCCAGGCGCTCGGCGGCGGCTGGTGGAATCGTGTATCGGTATCTGCCGGTACCGCTTCAAAAAGAGTAAAAACTGACAGGCCGGCAACGGCTGGTTCCCTTCATCGAGGAGGTTCCGAATGACCAAGCGTATGTTGATCATGCTGGTGGTTGCCGCCGTGGTATTCGGCGGGATTTTCGGCTTCCAGGCATTCAAGTCACAGATGATCAAAAAGTACATGTCGGCGCGGGGTGTCCCACCGCAAACCGTCTCGACGATCACGGCGAGCGAACAGGCCTGGCAACCGCAGCTCGAAGCGGTCGGCTCACTTCAGGCCGTGCGCGGAACGGATATCGCCCCGGAAGTCGGCGGTATCGTATCGCGTATCAACTTCAAATCAGGAGAAAATGTGAAGGCGGGGACTCTCCTTCTGGAGCTTAACGCCGACGCCGACATTGCGAAACTGCAATCGCTTAAAGCGACGGCGGAACTTGCCAGGCAAACCTATCTGCGCGACCGGCAACAGTTCAAGGACCGGGCGGTTAGTCAGGCGACGCTTGATGTCGATACAGCGAACCTGAAGAGCGCGGAGGCGCAAGTCGCCGGGCAGCAGGCTCTGGTAGACAAGAAGCTCATCCGTGCGCCCTTCTCCGGGCGTCTCGGCATCCGGACGGTCGATCTTGGCCAGTATCTCAATGCCGGTGTGAAGATTGTCACCCTGCAGAAGCTCGGTCCGATCTTCGTCGATTTTTATCTGCCACAGAAGTCCATCAGCCGGATTACGGTCGGTCAGGCAGTCTCGGTCAAGACCGACGCATTTCCAGGGAAGACCTTTGCCGGCAAGATCTCCGCAATCAATCCGAAGGTCGATTCAGGTACGCGCAACGTTGAGATCCGGGCGACGGTTCTCAACCCGCAACGCTTGCTGCTGCCGGGCATGTTTGTAACGATTGCCATCCGGATCGGCAGGACGCAGCGCCTCATTACTCTGCCGCAGACGGCGATTACCTATAACCCGTACGGCAACATTGTCTATCTGGTGGAGCACAACGGTAAGGGGTCGGCCGGCAAGCCCGCCCTGATGGCCAAACAGAAATTTGTGACGACCGGTGAAACGCGGGGTGATCAGGTTGCAATCCTTGACGGTGTGAAGGCAGGGGACGTAGTCGTGACCTCCGGTCAGATCAAATTACGCAACGGCACTCCGGTCGTCATCAACAATGCTATCGAGCCGGCCAATGACGCAGCGCCGAAGCCCAGGGACGAGTGAGCGGGGGAACTTCATGAAATTTACTGATATCTTCATTCGCCGACCGGTGCTGGCGACCGTCGTGAGCCTCTTTCTGCTCGTGCTCGGCCTGCGCTCGATCGGGATGCTTCCGGTATTGCAATTTCCGCGTACGGAGAATGCTGTGGTGACCGTGACCACGGCCTACACGGGCGCCGCGCCAATAACGGTTGCGGGGTTCATCACGACGCCGCTGGAAAATTCCATCGCCCAGGCAAACGGTATCGACTACATGACGTCTATGAGCACTCAGGGGCTAAGCACCATTACGGCCAATCTGCGGCTCAATTATGATTCCGACAAGGCGTTGACCGAGATCAATACCAAGGTCAACGCTGTGCTCAACCGGCTGCCTCCCGAGGCGCAGCAGCCGGTATTGAACATCAAGGTCGGGCAGACGATCGACGCCATGTACATCGGCTTTGCGAGCGATGTCCTGCCTCAAAACTCGATCACCGATTACCTGATTCGCGTTGTGCAGCCAAAGCTGCAGGCGGTCGATGGCGTGCAAACGGCAGAGCTGCTTGGTGGAAAGTTGTTTGCCCTGCGAGCCTGGCTCAATCCACGGAAACTCGCCGCCTATGGACTCACTGCAGCCGATGTCCGGGCGGCTCTGGCCAATAACAACTATCTCTCCGCCGTGGGGAGCACCAAGGGGCAGATGGTGCAGGTGGACCTGACCGCGTCGACCAGTCTGCATTCGCTCGATGCATTCCGTAACCTGATCATCAAGCAGCACAACGGCGCCGTGGTTCGCCTGAAAGATATCGCCAACGTAACACTCGGCGCTGAGAACTATGCATCCGAGGTGGACTTCGATGGCCGGAAGGCGGTCTACATCGGCATTCAGGTGGCACCTTCGGCCAATCTGCTCGAGGTGATCAAGCGCGTGCGTGCAGTCTTCCCCGGTATTCAGAAGCAACTTCCCGAAGGGCTCAGAGGAAAGATTGTTTACGATTCCACGAAATTTGTGAAGAGCTCCATCGATGAGGTGGTAAAGACTCTGGTCGAGGCTCTGCTGATCGTCACGCTGGTGGTGTTTGCCTTTCTGGGCTCGCTGAGGTCCGTATTGATCCCGACCATTGCAATCCCCCTGTCATTGATTGGCGCGTCATGCTGGTGTTCGGCTTTTCGATCAACCTGCTGACGCTGCTTGCCCTGGTGCTCGCCATCGGCCTGGTGGTTGATGATGCCATCATCGTCGTCGAGAACGTCGATCGCCACCTTAAAGAGGGGTTGAAGCCGATGGAGGCAGCCATTCTCGCTGCGCGTGAGCTGGCCAGCCCCATCGTGGTCATGACGGTGGTGTTGATTGCCGTCTACATTCCCATCGGCTTCATGGGGGGCCTCACCGGGGCGTTGTTTACCGAGTTTGCGTTTACACTTGTCGGAGCGGTAACGATCTCGGGGATCGTTGCCCTGACCCTGTCTCCGATGATGTGTTCACGACTGCTCAAGCCCAATGATCCGTCCCGGAAGGGATGGCAGGCGAGGCTCGTGTTGTTTCTGGACCACCGGTTCGATGCGCTGCATCGGAGATACCAACGACTGCTGCACAGTACGCTCAATACCGTTCCGGTGACCCTGGTCTTCGCCCTTATCGTGCTCGGCAGCATCTATTTCCTCTATGCCGGTGCAGAATCCGAACTTGCGCCCCAGGAGGACCAGGGTGTGATCATTACCGCATCAACCTCTGCGCCGGACGCGACGTTGCAGCAGCGCCAACTCTATTCCCGAGCTGTCTACAAAACCCTTGTGAAGCATCCAGAGACCAATCACGTATTCCAGCTCGACATGCCCGGCCGATCAATCGCCGGCATGGTGCTGAAACCCTGGGATGAACGGAAGAAAACCGCCAGCGAGCTGCAGCCGGTCATCCAGCGGGAACTGAACCGGATCGCCGGTGTCCGTGTGGTGGCCTTCCAGCCTCCTCCACTTCCGGGCAGCAGGGGCCTGCCGATCCAGTTTGTTATTCAGACGACCGATCCGTTCAAACGTCTGCACCTGATTGCCACAAAATTTCTGCAGGACGCACAGAAGAGCGGTATGTTCATGTTCCTCGACAGCGACCTCAAGTACGACCTTCCGCAATCCAGGGTGGTCATCGATCGCGAACTGACCGCACAACTCGGTCTCTCAATGCGCAACGTAGGCGGAGCGTTGTCCTCAATGCTTGGCGGCGGCTACGTGAATTATTTCAGTCTTGAAGGACGGTCGTACAAAGTGATTCCGCAGGTGCAGCAGCGTTATCGCCTTAATCCCGGCCAATTGAAGAATTATTATATCCGTACGGCAAGCGGTGCGGCGGTTCCGTTGTCGACCATTGCACATATCGAAACCTCGACCATTCCCGAGGCGCTGAACCATTTCCAGCAGCAAAACGCGGCTACGATCTCAGGAGTGACATTTCCCGGGGTGACTCAGGGTCAGGCACTGTCATATCTCAAGGGACTGGCCGAACGGACCTTGCCTCAGGGATATTCGGTCGACTACGCCGGTCAGTCGCGACAGTTCATGCAGGAGTCGAGCGCGCTAGTCGTCACGTTCTTTTTTGCGTTGATCATCATATTCCTTGCGCTGGCAGCCCAGTTCGAGAGCTTCCGCGATCCGGTGATTATCCTGATTACCGTGCCGATGTCGATCTGCGGCGCGCTGATCTTCATCAGTCTGGGAATTGGCGGAGCGAGTCTCAACATCTACACAGAGGTCGGTCTTGTCACCCTGATAGGGCTTATCAGCAAACACGGCATCCTGATCGTCGAATTTGCCAACAACTTGCAGAAAAAGGGCCATAACAAGCGAGAGGCGATCGAGATGGCTGCGGGAATCCGGCTACGGCCGATCCTGATGACTACGGCAGCTATGGTGCTCGGCGTGGTACCGCTGATTACGGCGAGCGGTGCGGGTGCGGTCAGCCGGTTCAACATGGGCCTCGTGATTGCGACGGGCCTTTCGGTCGGAACACTCTTCACACTGTTCGTAGTGCCGGCGATGTACATGCTGCTTGCGGCACAACACAAGAAAGGGTAGGGGTCAGGTCTCAACATTTGACATTTCTTGTTATCGCTACCACCTCAGGAGTTTTATCCCCAGGTTTTGTTATTAACTATATTTCGGCATGGCTACGCTTAAATGTCAAATGTTGAGACCTGACCCCCATTTCTGCTTGACATTTGTTTAAAATGCACCAATTGCCTTATCTTCACCTGTCATCATATCAATAAGTTCATCCCATTCGATTATCTTCAGTTCCCTCTCGATGTCATCTTCCCGAAGTCCCCTGAGCTGAAGGTCTTCCTTTATGGCGTAAGCCGTGCCGCAGAAGCCATCGAGTCTCTCGATCTGGGCGAAATAGACTGCGTTTTGAATCAGGCAGATATCTGCAGCCATATCTCTCGCAAATTTTATCCCCCGTTTACCTTCCGTGGTATCAGGTGCACTCTTTATAATCACAAGCATTTTTAAACCCTCCTGTTTCAAGATTAATGCCGTTTCAACTGTTTTAAGTGCAGGATTAGAAAATTATTGTTGTGTCCGATTCTTTCACGAATTCTGCAATTTCAGAACTGCTTGCAATAATTACACCCTCTTCAATCTCGTCAACCTCAAGATGAGAATCCTTTAATGAAAGCTTGTCGGCATATACATCAACGCCCATATCAATACAGTCTCTGATTCCTTCCCCTGCGTTCATATATTCGGTGCCGGATGTATCCTGATTCCTACGTGCTGTGTTTACCCCCCCATCCACAAGGATGAGCCTGACTGCAATATCTTCTACGACACCCCCCAAGGCATGACGGATGGCCTCAGAGGCGTCGGCAGTGCCGTAAGGCGGCCTTCTCAAGATTATACTAATGTCTCCCATGCCTCCTCCTATATCCCAAAGTTTAGAAATACCGGTTTTGTCTTTATTACATCGAAGAGCCCTTTTAAAGAACTCATCTCTCCGCCTTCAACAGAATCTTCAGCCGCAAGACCGCGGCTCTGCATACAGCCCGTTCATATATTTACCTTCAGCCCCCTGCCGACAAGGTCTTCCATGACGGAGAGAGACTGTGGCAGTTGTCCTTTCACTATAGAGAATATTCCATCTCCTGATGCAATCAGCCTTACCTTATGCCCTTTTTTCAGTGCGGCATCTGCGAGCTTGAAAATAGTATGAGTGTTTTCAAAGCTGTACGGTGTAGTGGATAGAAACATAACTATCTCTTTTTGCATTTTGTCCTCCTGTATAAATGGAAATTTCTAATATTTACCTTCTCCTCTCTCCCGGGTACTTCCCTTTTCTCGTAACAGGACAGCATGCGGGGGCAGGGAGAGACTCGGGGTAGTCCTTTTTAAGCAGATCAAGGATATCTGGAATTACCGGGTCAATAAGGTAGTAGCATCTGAGTCTTCCATCTATATAGTAATCAATAATCCCGTGATTTCTGAGTAATGAAAGGTGTTGTGATATATTGGGCTGACTTATCTCTAAAAACTCTTCAAAATCACTCACACACTTTACACCCTTTGTGAGCTCTTCAATTATCCTGATCCTTGCCGGATGGGCAATAACCCTTAATAGCTCCGCCCTCTGTCCCACTGACCGCATATAACCTCCTCTTTGTGAGTAAACGAGTAAACGAGTTTAACGAGTTCCGGAGTTAAGGAGTTTGTATATTTTGATTCCTGAGTTCCGTTCTTTTTAACTCCTGCACTCCTCAACCCCGGAACTCCCAAACTTTATCTTTA
>QIJG01000304.1 GCA_003232715.1 Nitrospirota bacterium | reverse complement strand
GAACATATCCCTGATGTCAGGGCGCTCTCTATCATATAGCCTGAGATGCGGGTATCCTTACCAATAAGAATCAGGTTTCTGCCCTTGTCTTTTCTCAATACCCTTGCCGCAGCCATGCCCACCTTCAGTACGATTTCAGGGGTCATGGGGTTCCTGTTAACCCGTCCACGGATACCATCAGTTCCAAAAAGTTTCATTTTTTTATTCCTTCCTTGATAATGATGTGTACATCTACTTTCTCCGTTATTAATCTTGCAGCAGGTATATCCGATACTATATTGACCCTTGTTTATGCTGTTTTCATCCAGTCCGGAGACATCTACGGGTTCGGTCCTGACAGCAGAGATCTTTTTCAGCATACTCTCAGGTCCTTCTACTTCCACCTCCTCAGGTTTTATGATTATCTGACTTATATATTTCCCGGGCGCCGGTTCTCCGGAAATGTCCGGGTTGACCGGTACCTTTTTCCTGACTGTCCTGTCAAGGAAGATATGCACCTTTGAGGGGGTTACGTTGGAGATTGTAAGGGCCGGCGGCACCTTGATATTGCGCTTTTTTATCCTGTATGCCCCACGCCCGGGCTGTGCGTCTTTCAGGTCTACATAAACCTTTAGGTCTTCAGGCTTAATCGATCCGAGTACCACTTCACTACCAAAGAGACTCACCCTGACCGTATCATGGTCTTTTTTTACTATCTCATAACCCGGTGGGATATTTATGTATTCTATGGGAACTTCACGTGTGATTTCGGATACTCCCCTGCCGGATATCAGGAACCAGAGGATTATAGCCAGGCAGAGAGCGAGTATCTTCAGACCAAGGTTTTTAAAGAGTAATTGCCTCATTTCTTTCCCTTCTTTCTTTCTGTGAACATATCAGTAAGTATATCGCGCAGGTGTCCCATATCCATGTGAGTCTCCAGCTCTCCATTAACGGCAAAAGAGATCATGCCTGTCTCCTCTGAAGTAGTTATGGCAACGGCATCGGTCTCCTCGGTTATACCGATTGCTGCCCGGTGTCTCGTGCCCAGGGAGCGGCTTATATCCGTCCTGAAGGTTATGGGCAGAAAACATCCTGCTGCCACTATTCTGTCGATCCTTATAATTACTGCCCCGTCATGCATAGGCGAGCTCGGATGAAAAATGCTGAGGAGTATCTCCTTTGAGACCTTTGCATCAAGCGGGGTCCCGATCTCTATAAAATCCTTAAGTGACGTATCCCTTTCAATTACAATCAGGGCGCCTATCTTTCTGCTGGACAGTGCCACTGTAGCCCTGACTATCTCTTCGAGGGACTTCAGTTCCGAGGCCGAGGTAAGGGAAGGCAGGAAAGAGGTTTCTCCCATCTGGGCGAGGGCTTTTCTTATCTCCGGCTGAAAGAGGATTATCAATGCAAGGACAACCTGTGCCCATAAGCTCTGTATAATCCAGTACATGGTATGAAGTTTGAGATAACTGGAGAGGAAAAAGGCGCCCAGCAGGACACCGAGCCCGATGAGCATCTGGACAGCCCTTGTGCCGTTTATAATCAGAAGCACTCTGTACAGGACAACAGCTACAATAGATGTCTCAGGGCTTCTACCATATCCCTCCAGGGTAACAGTATTTCCTGTTGTTGATTTCAGATCCGCGTTGTCTGAAGCCGTGAAAAAACAGCAACCGTATATAAAAATTAAGGAAATAATAACATTTTAACATAAAACCGGTATTTGACAAAAAAACGGGCTTCAATTAATATAGAAATCATGACTTTTGATAACTCGGCTGGTTCGATGACACTAAAAACCGGAAGAAGTCACAACATTGCAATGCTGCTCACTCTCCTTCTCCTGAGTCTGATACTTGACCAGAAAAGTAAGGCATGGGGGGCTTCTGTTAATGAGAGCCTCCTTCCAGGCACTGATCAGGGTGTAATAGATGAGGTCATAGATAAGCTCCCCCTCTTTGACGGGACATTCAACCTGTTGTCAGGCTTTTCAATAGACGATACCCTGCTATCAATATCTGCATCTGCAACAGAGCTTACCCCCTATCTATGCAGACAGTCCGGGCTCACACCTCCGGGAAATACGGATGTCCTTCTCCACGATACAGGGTCTCCTCAGGTTCAGGAATTTGTCTTCCTTGCCTCCTATAAAGATGATGATTCGGCAAGGAACAGGGTAGACAGGCACATATATCTGTATACAACCAAAAAAAGAAAGACCTTTGCAACATGGCTTCAGCGCTCGGGCAGATACCTTGATACGATCAAGGCCATCCTTAAGGAGGACAAGCTTCCCGCAGACCTTGTTTATCTGCCCCTTATAGAGAGTGGTTACAGTACTGATGCACGCTCAAGTGCCCATGCAGTGGGCCCCTGGCAGTTCATAGAGTCAACCGGAAAGAGTTATGGTCTTAAAACGGATTACTGGAGAGACGAGAGGCGGGATCCGATTAAATCCACTGTTGCGGCAGCGCGTTATCTGAAAGACCTGTACAACCAGTTCGGTTCGTGGTCACTTGCCTTGGCAGCCTACAATGCAGGTGAGGGAAATATAAGAAGGGCGCTCCGCAAAAGCAGGTCTGACAATTACTGGCGTATCATCAGGACCAGATACCTTAAGAGAGAGACGAGAAACTATGTATCAAAGTTTATAGCAGCAGGGATAATCGCATCCGAGCCGGAAAAGTATGGGTTTACAGATATAGATTATCATGAGCCGTTGAAGTTTGAGGCGGCGGAGATTAACAGCCCTGTATCACTGTCATTTATAGCTAAGTGTACTGATTCTACGGTAAAGACGATAAGGGGACTGAATCCTGAGTTGAAGAGATGGTGTACCCCACCTGACCTTAAGACCTACAGGGTTCGTGTACCTGAAGGAACGGGTGAGCGGTTTAGCGAATGTTTCAATAGTGCCACTCCTGAAGAGAGAATGCCGAAGATACCCTACATTATTAAAAAGGGGGATACATTGTGGGACCTTGCAAAGAGCTTTCACTTTACCCGTAAGGAACTCTATGCCCTTAACAAGGGCATTAACCCCAGGAGGTTAAGACCCGGTTCCATCATCTTTCTCCCCCCAACTAATGGGGCCTACATAACGGAGACCAGGCCGAAGACGCCCTATATCATAAAAAAAGGGGATACACTGTGGGATATTGCAAAGAGATTGCGCATCACGCGTAAAGAACTCTATGCCCTTAACAAAGATATCAACCCTGAGAGATTGAGGCCGGGCTCGATTATTTATCTGCCCCTGAGAAGATAGATTTAATAGCCCGGATTTAAGTTTTTAAGGCTTCTTTTCTTTAGCTGATTTCTTCTTGTCCTTGTTACTCTTGTGATCCTTCTTATCATTATCTTTCATATTTTTTTCTGCTTCTTTTGTTACCTCTGTAATGGCAAGTTGAGAATAAGGCGACTGGGGATACTCCTTTGCAAGCTGTTCATATTTTTTGAGGGCCTCCTCTTTCCTGCCCATTCCCTCAAGTATGTTTGCTGAATCATGAAGGGCAACGTCTTTCAGAAACGGAGTTGTCTTGAGATTATAGAGAGTGTCGAGTGTCTTTAGTGCCTCCTCTTTCCTGCCTTCTTTCATCTGGATTGCCGCAATCTTATAGTAGGCCAGCGGGAGGAGGTCTTTGTTGCCTGAATACTTTTTTGTAAATTGCTCCAGGGTTTTCAGTGCAGCTTTATTCTGCCCGAGCGCAAACTGAGTGTTTGCAATGTAAAGGAGGCTGATGGGTGAACTTTTCTTATCGTATGCCTCCTGGAATTTTTCCAGGGCTTTTTTAAAGGCATCCTCATTCACTTTCTTGCCATCCGTCTGATGGTAAAGCTTATACCCCTCATATTGAAGGGTTGATGCCTGTTTAGTAAGCTTTTTGTTATAAAAGAACAGACCTGTCACTATAGCGATGAACAGGACCGCCAAAGCCGCACCGATATATACGGTCTTTTTGTTCTCAAGATAGTAATCGACAAACTTTTCATAGAGAGATATGACCTCTCTCTCTGCAACATTCCTTTTCTTCACATGTTTCTTTATTGGTTTAGGCATTAATCTCCTCCCTGTAAAAAGACGGATTTAACTATTTCTTCAGATGTATCGAATACTCTACTCAGGACAGTTGTATCAAGTCCTGCCGCAAGTATAATTTTTTCTGCAAACTCACGGTCTATCAGGTCTCCCGGAGAATGTGCATCGGTATTAATAACGAGCCTGGCACCATACTGTTGTGCAAGGCGTGCCACATATCCGTTTGACAGGCAATGACCCTTTCTTGCACTCAACTCAAGGACGACGCCCTGTGCGGCAGCGTACTTCACATCTTCCTCATCTATAAGCCCAGGATGACTCAGGATATCAGCTCCTCCGGCAATGGCCGCCCGGTTGGTCCCCTCCTGAACAGGTTCCACAAGGGTCTCACCATGGACAACAACAATCAGTGCCCCAAGTTTCCTTGCCTTCTTTATGCCTTCCGGTATGAGTTCCGGTGGAAGATGGGTAAGCTCAGCCCCCGGAATAATCTTTACAGGCTGTATGGTATTAAGTTCATCGGCAATTCGTACAAGCCTCGGAATAATAAAATCCATATTTGATGAATCCATATGGTCGGTGATCGCAATCGCCCTGTAACCATTCACCCGTGCCCTTCTTACAAGTTCAGAGGGGATAAGCTCGCCATCGCTGAAGATGCTATGTGTGTGGAGGTCGATCATTAAAAAATCAGATTTTGGGTTTTAGATGTTTTGTATTGCCTGTTATCCATTACCTATCGCCTGTTCTTTTAAGGCGGTTGCATCTTCTTTAATATCCTCTACAGTCACTATTGAATAAAAAGAATACCCCTTTGCCTCTATATTCTCCCTGCCTCTCTGTTCACACCTGTCAAGGAGGGCTATAACGGCAACTATCTCTAATTTATACTCTTCAGCTATCTCTATAGCCTTTATAGTTGAGGCCCCGCTTGTTATAACATCATCGACGACAATTACTTTATCTCCTGAATCAATATTACCCTCTATCTGAAGACCCATACCATGTGCTTTAGGCTCTTTTCTTATTACAAAGGCCTCAATTGGATCCTTGACATCATAGGAATAGCGTGCTACGGCTATTGCAATCGGGTCTGCCCCCAGGGTAAGTCCTCCGATTGCCTTTGGTGAAAGGTTGAGTTCCTTTATCTTTTCATAAAAAAGCTTACCAAGAAGGAATTGTCCTTCGGGGGTATAGGTAATCTTTTTGAGATTAAAGTAATACTTGCTCATAAGGCCTGAAGACAGACGAAACGCAGGACTATCACTATATTTAAAGGCATACTCGCGTATAAGTTTAATTAACCGCTCTTTGTCACCCATCATACCTCCAATCGTTTTAACCTTTTAACCTAACTCATTAAGAATAGTTTCTTCAAGCCCTCGTTTGAGGTCATACTCCGGCTGCCATCCCAGTATTTTTTTTGCCCTCTCAATATTAAGGGCACTCCTCCTGAGATCTCCGGACCTTGCAGCAGCCTTTTGAGGGGTGTCAAACATGGCATCCCTTGCGTATCCGTGTCTCTTCATTATCTCCAGTATCGTCCTGTAAAGTTCACCTGTGGTGGTCTCCTTTGAAGTGCCGATGTTTACGGCATCTCCGGAGCCTTTTTTTAAGGCAAGGATGTTGGCACTGACAATATCGCCGACATAACAGTAGTCCCTTGTCATGCCATCGGGTTCATCAGGATAATGGTATATCACGGGCGGCTCTCCGTTTCTGAGTTTGTTCATGAATATGGAAACCACTCCTGCCTCGGCATGGGGAACCTGCCTTGGACCGTAGACGTTTGCATAACGGAGAACAGTATAATCAAGGTTGTATTGATGTTTGTAAAACCCGAGATACTTCTCTGAGGTCAGCTTTGTTATGGCATAAGGAGAGAGCGGCAGTGGCTGGTCTGTCTCTGAAATTGGAATATTCTCCTTCTCACCGTAAATTGCCCCTCCGGAAGAGATGAAAGTGAATTTCTTTACTCCGTATCCGACGGAATTCTGAAGGAGATTTATCAGCCCCATTATATTTATATCAGCATCAAACGCAGGGTCTTCCACTGAGGCAGGAACCGACATCTGCGCAGCATGATGATTTACGACATCAGGTCTTTCGATCTCAAAGACCTTGCTCATCTCTGCAGACCGTACATCAAGAAGATAAAACCGTGCTTTTGGATTAAGATTCTCAGTCCGTCCTGTGTACAGATTATCAACAACCACCACTTCATGGCCTTCACGGATATAGCCATCCACCACATTGGAGCCGATAAATCCCGCGCCACCTGTAACGAGTATCTTCATGGCACCTCCATATACCTTAATTATTAAAAATAAAAACCCTGATGTCAGTAGCTTAAATATCAAGATAAAACTAATAAATAATAACATAACAGTTGTCCTTGTTATTGAGTTTTTTCGGAAAATTATCCTTCCTGTCTACCCGGGGACGCACCAGACATCTCGGTGTGAATCAACTCGCGTGTCTTGTTGATTGAAATCTCTTTCAGCTTAGAGTATAATTACACAGAGGAACAACTACCCAAATTGGTAGGTAGGGGGGGCAATCCTAACGCCGCAACATCTTTGAAGTCTGAGGCATTTGTGTTTTTCCCATGGCTTAATAAGCTTTGAGTGAATTTGTATTCATATACAACTGAACAGGTACATCAAAATGGAGAAAAAAAAGATTGCTATAACTATGGGTGATGCTGGCGGCATAGGGCCTGAGGTAGCAGTCAAGGCCTCTCTGTCGAAAGATATACAGAAGATATGTCACCCCTGCCTGATTGGCGACAGGGGAGTCCTTGAGGAGGCCGCCCGGATATCAGGTACATGTCTCGACGCTGAAAAAACAGAGGTCATACAGCCCCAACCGGCTGGAGGGTTTTTGAGGGGCAGATTCTCTCCTGAGAGCGGTAAGGCGTCGTATATATACATAAAATATGCTACTGAGGGATGCCTCAGGGGAGATTTTCATGCAATGGTTACTGCTCCTGTCTCCAAGGAGGCCCTGAGAATGGCTGGGCTTCCTTGGCCGGGACATACGGAGATGCTTGCAGAGCTTACCTCAACTGAAAAATACGCAATGATGCTCGTTGGCGGCCCCCTCAGGGTAGTACTTGTTACAACCCATATTCCTCTCGAAGAGGTTCCCGGAAAACTCACGGAAGAGACAATTTTCAGGAAGATAGAGCTTGCTTATGAGGCCTGCAGGATGTTAGGGATAAAATCTCCTGCCGTGGCAGTATCAGGCCTTAATCCCCATGGAGGAGAAGGAGGACTTTTTGGCAGGGAAGAGATTGAAGTGATCGAGCCCGCAATTAAAGAGGCACAGGGCAGGGGGCTAAATGTGAAAGGTCCTTTTCCGCCGGATGTCGTCTTCAGGCTCGCCTATACAGGTAAGGTGGACATAGTGGTTGCAATGTACCACGACCAGGGGCTGATCCCTCTTAAGATGATAGCCTTTGACCAGGGGGTTAATATAACCATAGGACTCCCGATAATAAGGACATCCCCGGACCATGGCACAGCATATGATATAGCCTGGGGGGGCACTGCAAGGCCTGACAGTATGATAGAGGCTGTAAAACTTGCCGTAAAACTCTCTCATCCGGAATAAAAACCGCTTTACCGCAATCCTCAGGGCTCCTTAGAACCCATAATCTTTACTGCAACCCTTCTGTCTCTTGGGCCGTCAAATTCACAAAAGAAGATTGACTGCCAGGTGCCGAGCTGCAACCGGCCCTGCTCGATCAATACAATGGTGGATGTGCCGACAAGGCTCGATTTGATATGGGCATCAGAGTTTCCTTCCATATGGGCATATCCTGCATCACGGGGGACAATTTTCTGAAGAGTATGGATTATATCTCTCCTGACAGACGGGTCAGCCCCCTCATTTATTGTAATACCAGCCGTGGTATGGGGGACATATAGATAACAGACACCCTCCCCGACCTCTGACTCCTCAACGAGTCCCTCTATCTCCGACGTAATATCAATGAGATCAACTCTGGCCCCTGTCTTTACATTTACATGTTTTATCATTACCGGATCTCCGGGCTAAGCCCTTTGAATATGATATCATAAAAATCGCTGCTATTTACCTCAAGAGATATTTTCACGGCAAAAAAATCCCTTGACACTGTGTCTGACAGTAGACCCCTAAGTTTTACCATATCCTTTTCAGTTGTGACAATAATCTCAGCCCGCACCTCGCGGGCCTTTTTTATTATTCTTTTAATATTCCTGACCCTGTAATGGTGGTGGTCTCTGAAGGCTTTCTGCCCTGCAACAGATACGCCAAGTTCACTGAGCAGATTCAGAAACTGTCCCGGATTGCCAATGCCTGAGAAGGCAAACACCCTCTTCTCTTTTAGTATATCAGTCGAAATGGCCTTGCCATTCACGGAAAGAAGCCCTTCAAAACGATAATCTGCATAAAAAACAGGGGCATCTTCATTGTACCTCCTGATGGTCTTCTCCAGCTCATATTCTTTCTTTCTTGTCTTGTTGATTATAATAATGTCCGCCCTCTTCATCTCGGCAATTGGTTCTCTCAATCTCCCTATGGGGATCATCCTTCCGTTTCCAAAGGGATTGGTTGCATCAACAATGAGTATGTCTATATCCCTGTACAATCTCCAGTGCTGAAACCCGTCATCTAATATGAATATATCCCTGTTGTTGGCTATAAGCCCTGCCCTGTACCGGTTTGAATCCTTTATCACCCAGGCGCCTTTAAGCCGCTCAGCCATCAGGATTGCCTCATCCCCTGCTTCAGACCATGAGGTGAGGAGTCTGTCACCTTTACTGACTATCACCGCTCCTCTACCATTACCCTTATAACCCCTTGTGAGGATACAGGGCCTGAGATTTCTGTTGATGGCCTCCCCGGCAATGGCTATTGCCGCCGGCGTCTTGCCCGTACCTCCAACTGTGAGGTTCCCAATGCTTACGACCCTCGCTTCAAGCCTCTTCTGTGCCGAAAGCCTGTACTTCTTGTGCAGGGAGTACCCCAGATAATAAAGGTATTCAAGAGATGTCATCTAATTATAATACACTATTCAGCAGCCTACAAGCCTCAACAGAGAGGCGAATAACAGGCATATGAGGGGTCTGATTACCCCGGCTATTTA
>QIJG01000203.1 GCA_003232715.1 Nitrospirota bacterium | reverse complement strand
TTATTGTAAATGACAATGCCTCTGGTGATGGAACCGCTGAGATGGTCAGGGAGGAATTTCCCGGTGTCAAGCTTATAAAGATACCCGTAAATGTAGGTATTTCAGGATGGAATTATGGTTTTGTCAATGGGGCGGGGAAATATTTTCTTGTCCTGGATGATGACTCACATCCCGTTGAAGGGGTGAAGGATGCTGTTGCTTTTCTGGAGGATAACAAAGACATTGGCATATTGGCCTGTAAAATAACAGGAGGGGCGTTTACAACGAGCAGACGCACACATTTGCAGGACTGGATTGGGTTTATAGGCGCTGGAGCAATAATCAGAAGAGCGGTGATAGATAGGGTCGGGGGTTATGCAGACTGGATCTTCCTGTACTCGCATGAATGGGAATATGGACTTAGGGTGTTGGATGCAGGATTCGGAATCAAATACTTTGAAAAATGTGTTGTTAATCACCGTACTTCCACAACACACAGGAGCTTTAAAAGGTTAAGAACTTTTACCACGAGGAATGAATTAGCTATAATCTACTTATATTTTCCCTTAAAAAAAATCCCGCTGCTTTTATTCCGTACCTTTTTCTGGAATATGTGGAAATTCAGAAAGGAAGGAATAGCCGGCATAGGGTATGCTGCAACTGGATTCTTTCTGTTTCTAAAACTTATGCCCGGAATTAAAAACAACAGACAGATTATAAACGAAAAAGTACAGAAAGTTTATATTACGAGCTGCTGGTCTACGCAGCCTGTCTTTCTGCGTCTACGGAAAAAGGTGAGGTCTCTTATGAGGGGTGCTGATTAATATGAGATTCTTTGCTCGGCTATAAATGGAATAAGTATCAGTTTTTTTGTTTGTACAACTGACTTTTCAGTGCATAGGTTTGACTTTTCAGTGCAAAAACTATTATTATTTTTTATGATAAACAAATACATTTTAATGGCTTTTTGTTTAGTTTGCAGACCTGTAAGTGCCGTTTATAATTCTGCGCAGGAGTTTCAGGTTATACCGAAATTCTCCGAATTTTGTTACCACAACAACCATCAATCAGCATAAGCGGATTACGTTGTTTCCATAGTAAAGGAGAGAAGGATTGGAGAAACAGCAAACCGAGTCGAAAGACGAGAGCATCAGCCTTCTTGACCTTCTTATCGTTCCCCTGAAGCGTAAAAAGACAGTTCTGATAATTACACTTGCCGCCGTTGTAATTACTGCTGCAATAAGCCTGCTAATGCCCGGGATATATATGGCTAAGACGAGGATTTTGCGGCCTCAACAAAAGAGTTCCGTAGTGGTATCTCAGCTTCTTAGCCAATTTGGAGGTGCTGCCGGAACGGCAGCCAGCTTGTTTGGACTTAACAGTCCAAACGCTCTTTATATTGCGCTACTCACGAGCAGGCCTGTTATGGAGGCTCTTGTAGAGCGTTTTGGTCTGGTAAAGCTATATGGGGCTGAAACAGTTGTGGCTGCAAGTGCACAACTATCTTCAAATGTCAAAGTCAGATCCAGCAGTTGGAGTGGAATCATAAGCATTTCAGTTTACGACAGAGATCCTCAACTGGCTGCCGACATGGCGAATGACCTTGTTAAACAAGAGGCTTGCAATTACTGAGGCAGCACAACGCAGGGTCTTCTTTGGAGAACGGCTAAAGGAGACCCGGGGAAAGCTGATAAAAGCAGAAAAAGATATGGCGGATTTTAAGGCAAAAAGCGGTGTTTTGGCGCTTGATGCTCAGGCAAAATCGGTTATCTCTACTATTTCAGGCATGAGGGCAAAGATTGCTGAAAAAGAGGTGCAAGTCAGGGTGATGAGAACTTATTCTACTCCCAACAATCCTGACCTTCAGAAGCTTGAAGCAACGTTACTGGGATTAAAAGTGGAATTGAAGAAACTTGAGCCGGGTGAGGGAAAAGGATATGACTATCTGATGTCTACCGGAGGAATGCCTGAAGTAAGTGTAGAGTATATAAGAAAACTTAGAAAACTTAATTTTACCGAGGAATTATACAACCTGTTTCTCAAACAATATGAAGCAGCGAGGCTTGATGAAGGAAGAGATGCAGTGATGATCCAGGTGTTGGAGAAGGCAATCCCTCCGGAGAAACGGATAAAGCCCAAGAGAAGACGTATGGTCATGATTGCTGCATTGGCGGGATTTTTATTTTCTGTCCTCCTTTGCTTTCTTCTGGAGCATATAGAAAAAGTTTCAGGAGATCCGGAATATAGAGTCAGAGTTGAAAAATTAAAGAAGTATTTATGGATAAAGTCCGGCAAGTGAAGAAAGTATTAGTGCCGTGTCAACTCTCAAGTGTCATTCCGGCTTGTCCGGAATCAAAGAGGGATATGATTCCCGACGTTGCGGGAATGACAATCCTCCAACATAACAAGGTTGACATGACATTAGTCTGAACTCATTTAAGGGTATTACAGCAAAGGTCTGAAATAAAGACCTTTTATGGAGCTGTATCCCGGCATTTTATCTTCCATGGAAATACTATAAAAAACAAAATGTATAAAGGGGTAAACAAGAATGACCAGCAATGCCGGACTCCCTAAAGTCGCAATTCTTATTGTTAACTGGAATAAAAAGACGGATGTTCTTAATCTACTCAGTTCATTGCGGAGTTTTGACTATGACCAGTGCAAAACACTTGTTGTGGATAATGCTTCAACAGACGGTTCAGTAGGAGCTGTAAGAGAGGGATATCCGGAAGTAACGGTAGTGCAAAACAAGGAAAACCTTGGCGGTACAGGCGGATTTAATACGGGGCTTCGATATATCCTGCAAGGGGATATGGGGGAGTTTGATTATATATGGCTTCTTGATAACGATACGCAGGTCGAGCTTTCAACATTGAGAGAACTTCTTAAGGTTGCAGAGTCAGATTCCAGGATTGGGATTGCCGGCTCTAAAATAATGAATCCGGAGAGACCTGGCTTTATTGTAGAGCTTGGGGCAAATATAGATTGGAAGCGAGGGATTTACAGACCTTTGATGAAAAATATTCCGGACAGAGATGACTTGAAGGATTATTATGATGTTGGTTACGTTTCTGTCTGCTCAGCTCTGGTGAGGGTTGAGGTAGTCAGAAACATTGAGCTTATGGATAGCCGGTATTTTATAATATGTGACGATATGGACTGGGGAATTACATTTAGACGCCATGGATATCGGGTTGTGGCTGTGAATCGATCAATTACGTTTCACCCCGCATACAGTGAAAAAGAAGGGTGGTCTCCTTCCAGTGCTTATTATAAATTCAGAAATTTGTTGCTCATGTTCAGCAAGCATGCTCAAAAATCCAATCGGATTTCATCGCTGTTTCATTGTATACGGCGACCTGTAAAAAAAACATGTTTTTTCTGGATTACCGGAAATCCCGAAATAGCAAAAGTTTATGTGTTATCCATTATCGATTTTCTCCGCAACAAGTGGGGGCGATATGATTATCAATTTGATCTCTCTCCGGAGGTCAAGCTTTACATACAGGAAATCTCAAAGTATAAACGCTTTATAATAATACCTCCGGGTAACAGAGTAACAACTGAAAAGATAATTCAAAAGATTCGACATGAGGTGGAGAATCCCTATATCTGTTTGCTGATTGCAAAGGAGCGTATGCACCTATTCTCAGACGTTGATGTGGAGGAAATCAAAGTTTTAGATTCAAGTAAAAAATTCGAATATCTCAGGACATTAATTATCCTTATGAGAGAAGGGTTTGACTTTGCGGTTACCTCTCCCGGGGGAGGAGCGGGGACCTTTGGTAATGTGAACTATGCAGTGAAGAACGTTTATGCATTTGATGAAGATAAAAAACTTTTTTTTGAATCACGTACCCAGCCATGGAAACTTTTTTTATTGACCATCCTTGGTGATATGACTTCATTAATTGTATTTCCGCTTGTCTTGATCGTCAGCCTTCGTTACAGGGTCAAAATTGTTAAGAAAAGATAATCTGAACCGGGCTGTTTATTATGTTGTAATATTAAAGCAAAAAAATGAACCCCATGCTGTTATAATGATGAGATTTTTTCTACAGGAAGGGAAATCCAGGAGTGACTGAATGAAAGTTGATTTTCTTATTGCCGGAGCAGGCTTTGCCGGTTGTACACTTGCTGAAAGAATTGCTACACAATTTGACAAGAAAGTATTGTTGGTGGAAACGCGGGACCATATCGGCGGCAATACCTATGATTATTATAATGAAGACGGTCTTCTAATCCAGAAATACGGTCCGCATATCTTTCATACCAAATTAAAAGACGTCTGGGATTATCTCTGCCGGTTTACTGAGTGGAATGGCTATCTTCACAGGGTAATTGCCGTGGTAAGGGGAAAGGAGGTTTATTTGCCTATTAATCTTGATACCATGGAGCGCCTTTATGACCGTAAGTTTACATCTGAAGAGCTTGAGGAGTATTTCGAGCAACACAGGGTGAAACTCGATAAGATCAGCAATTCAAGGGATGTCGTTGTCTCGCAGGTCGGGGAAGAACTCTATGAGTTGTTCTTCAGAAACTATACAAAAAAGCAGTGGGGTATTTATCCTGAGGAGCTTGACCCGGAAGTAACAAAACGGCTTCCTGTAAGGTTTAATCGGGATACCAGATATTTTACAGATGCATATCAGGGCATACCCAAACATGGTTTCACAAGAATGTTTGCGAGGATGATAGTTAATAAAAATATCCATCTGCTACTAAAAACAGATTACAGGGAAATTATTGACTCGGTTGAGTATAAAAAGCTTATTTATACAGGTCCCATTGATTATTATTTTGATTACATGTTTGGTAAATTACCATACAGGAGTCTTGACTTTAAATTTAAGACACTTGATATGGAGAAATATCAGAATGCAGGAGTTGTAAATTATCCTAATGATTATGATTATACAAGAATAACCGAATTTAAACACTTTTACTTTCAACAGCACCACAAAACGACAATTTGTTATGAGTATCCCAGGGCTGAAGGAGACCCATACTATCCCATTCCGAAACCCGAGTGCCGGGAGATTTATCGGAAATACAGGAAAGAGGCCGACAAGCTAAGGTCAGTCTATTTTATAGGAAGACTTGCCCAGTATAAATATTTAAATATGGACCAGGTAGTTGCCGGGGCTTTAAAATTATTCGAAGGGTTAAATTAGAATAAAAGAGAGATGAACGATGAAAAGAAAAAAAAAGTTGCAGCAGTTATTGTAACGTATAATAGAAGAGAACTCTTATGTGAATGCCTCAATGAGGTGTTGCGTCAGACCCGCCCCGTTGATGCAGTATACATTGTCGACAATGCATCTACAGATGACACGCCGGAGTATCTGACGAAGAAAGGCTTTATTGATAAACCGTTATCTCCTGAGGGGGCTTCTGAGGAGGAAGTGAAGACACTTCCGTTGCCACCCTTTCCGGATAAGACGATTGAAATTCATTATGTCAGGATGCATGAAAATACAGGAGGTGCAGGCGGTTTTCATGAAGGCGTTAAAAGGTGCCGTGAGTCCGGGTTTGACTGGGTGTGGATTATGGACGACGATGGTATCCCCGCTGAAGACCAACTGGCGGAATTACTGGATAAATCAGTAAAAAACAATCTGCTCATGGTTGGACCCCTTGTAATAGATAAGAACAATGAACAGGTTCTGACTTTCAGGCGAGCAGACCTGAATGATATTGAAAATAGTGTTGATACTCTTAAGGCATATGCAGTAAATGGGATAATATATAACTGCATATTTGCTTTTAACGGGACTCTGATTTCCATGAAAGTAGTTGAAAAAATTGGAAACATAAAAAAAGAGATGTTTATCTGGGGTGATGAAAAAGAATATGTGTTAAGGGCTGAATTAAATAATATAAAAACGGGAACAGTCATTACCGCTTTACACCGGCATCCTGCACGGATTGCGAGCAGGGCAAAAGTCTTGTTTGGTTTTTTGGGCAAAGTCAGTGTTCGGACAGACCCTAAGGCCCATATCTATTACAGGAATCTGGGGTATCAGCATGGAAAATATTACAGTGTAAAAAAAAAGTTAAAGATTTTAATAAAATATACACTCTATTTTCTCATAAATTCAAGACTTGACATTAAAGAGCTTATAAAATTCTACAGGTATTATTTTGACGGAGCAACCGACAGATTCCTCTTGCCCCCAAAGCGTAAGTAACCCTGAGTTTCGATTCAAGACTCTTTTGCAATGTTTTCCGGTTTGTGTAACATAGTCTTGATAGGTTAAGATATAAATATACATGACTGAAATAAAAAGAGAACAGGTTGCAGCGGTTATCGTGACTTACAACAGGAAAGAAGCATTGGAGGAATGTCTTAACGCTGTGTTGATGCAGACATCCCAGGTTGGAGCAGTATACATTATTGACAATGCTTCTGCTGACGGCACGCCGGAGTACCTTATAGAGAAGGGTTTTATTGACAAGACTTTGTGTCCCGATAAAGAACCTCTGGAAGAAGTGAAAGAGATTTCGTTATCTCGGCTTAAGGACTCTAAAGTAGAAGTCCACTATCTCAGGATGCATGAAAATACAGGAGGCGCAGGTGGTTTTTATGAAGGCATTAAACGAAGCTATGATGCTGGTTTTGAATGGTTGTGGTTGATGGATGATGACGGGGTTCCTGCAAAGGACCAGTTGTTTGAATTATTGGACAAATCCGCCAAAAAAAACCTTCTTTTTTCCTGTCCCCTTGTAATAGATACAGACGACGAACAGGCTTTGACTTTCAGACCTGCTAACCTGAGAAATGTAAAAAACAGCGTGGATGCAATCAAAGCAGAGGCAGAGGATGGGGTAATCTATGACTGGGTAACTCCGTTCAATGGAACACTTGTTTCTAAAAAAGTAGTCGAAAGGATCGGAAATATTAAAAAGGAGATGTTTATTTGGGGCGACGAGAGGGAATATGTGCTGAGAATTCAGGCAAACAATATAAAGGTAGGAACAA
>QIJG01000218.1 GCA_003232715.1 Nitrospirota bacterium | reverse complement strand
GTCTGAAATCTCTTGCCTGTCAGATTAAAGGCCGGAGCTTGATGAACCGTATATTAAGGTATCGAAAATGAATTTTTTCAATTACTCTCCTCATACTTTCCTTAATCAAGGTTTATATACACCCGGACCCAGCTATAAAAAGCCTTAATCATGGAAAGGAAGCGATATGACAGACTCTGAACGGTTTTAATTATCACTTTTGTCTCACCTGGATGGTGAGACAAAAGTGATAATTACCTCGGAGTCCCGGTCGGATGCCGGGACGAGAATGAGTTTAGAGTCTGTCATATCGCTTCCAACAACCTTTTATTACTGGATTCGGTATGTTTTGTTACGAGAGCTGTTTTTTCACAAAAGACAGCAGTCCTCCGGAAAGCAGGAGGTCACGCTCACGCTCACTCAGGTCAGTGAAGACAGTAAAATCCAGACCCTTTGTAATGTTATTCACCCTGTATTCCTGGTTTGTGATAAGGGAGTCCCCGAGACCGGGAATGCTTAACACATCCCCCTCGTCTGTTGTATCCATATCCCCGGGGTTGGTGAATATCAGGGGAAGTATACCGAAGTTTATCAGGTTTGTCCTGTGAATCCTTGCAAAAGACTTTGCAATCACTGCATGGATGCCGAAATACATCGGGGCAATGGCGGCATGCTCCCTTGAGGAGCCCTGTCCATAGTTTTCGCCGCCTGTGATTATCCCGCCACCGTGCTCTTTTGCCTTTTTGGCCCTTTCCGCAAAGCTTGAATCAATATTATAGAAGACATACTCCGAGATTGCCGGGATATTTGACCTGAACGGCAGTATCCGGGAACCTGCAGGCATTATATCATCCGTTGTAACATTGTCTCCAAGCTTTATGAGTACCTCAGCCCGTATCTCATCCTTAACAGGTTCTTTAAGGGGTACCTCTTTTATATTCGGTCCCTTTATTATTTCAACTCCGGAGCCGTCATCCAATGGTGCAAGGAGCATATTGTCATTAATAAGGGCGGCCTCGGGTTCGTTAAACTCATCCACCACAAGGCCTGTCTCCGCCGGATCTACTATCTCCCCCTTTAGTGCCATCACCGCACAGGCGAGGGGATTGGCAAGGAAGACAAAGGCATCCTTGTTGCCGCAGCGGCCCCTGAAATTCCTGTTGTAAGACCTTACGGAGACATGTCCCGTGCCGGGAGACCCTCCCATACCGATACAGGGACCGCATGAGGCCTCAAGCATTCTTGCCCCGGCTGCTATCATATCCGACAGGGAGCCATCCCTTGCAATCATCTCATAGACCTGTTTTGACCCGGGATTTATATGAAGGCTTACATGCTCTGCAACCCTTTTCCCTCTCAGGATCGAGGCAACCGCCCGCATCGCCTGATAGGAGGAATTTGTACAGCTGCCGATACATACCTGGTGTACCTTCCTGCCCGGGATATCCCTGATGCGGACAACATTGTCCGGACTATGTGGTTGGGCGATCAGTGGCTCAAGGCTGCTCAGATCGATCTCGACAACCCCGTCATATCCGGCGCCTTCGTCAGCCCTGAGTTCCGACCAGTCTTCACCCCTGCCCTGTGCCCTGAGGAAGTGTGCTGTTCTTTCATCAGCCGGAAAGACTGATGTGGTAGCGCCAAGCTCTGCGCCCATGTTTGTAATGGTTGCCCTTTCTGTGACATTGAGGTCAGCGACCCCCGGGCCGCCATACTCAAAAATCTTTCCCACACCGCCCTTGACTGTAAGCCGCCTCAGGAGTTCAAGGATGACTTCCATGGCCGTAGCCCAGGGTCTTCTTAGCCTGCCTGTAAGCCTGACAAGTACCACCTCCGGCATCTTTATCTCAAAGGGCATCCCCGCCATGACCGTGGCGGCATCAAGCCCGCCAACCCCGATGGCTATCATCCCCATACCGCCGTTTGTCGGTGTATGGCTGTCGGTTCCAAGGGCAATCCAGCCCGGCCTTACAAACCTCTCAAGATTTACCTGATGACATATGCCGTTGCCCGGCTTTGAAAACCAGGCCCCGAATCTTGCTGCTGCGGTCTGCAGAAAAAGGTGGTCGTCCGGATTCATGTGATTGGACTGGAGCATATTATGGTCAACATAGCTTACCGCAAGGGGGCCCTTTATCCTTTCAAGCCCCATGGCCTCAAACTGGAGCCAGGCCATGGTGCCTGTGGCATCCTGCGTATAGACCTCATCCACTTTCAGGGAGACAGGTTCACCCTTTTTAAGGGTACCCTTTACAAGGTGAGATTTAAATATCTTCCGTACAATATTCCCCCCCACATCTTCCTCCATAAAAAAGAATTTTTTATTGTCTAAATCAGTTAAAAATGCTATACTCAGCTTAAGTTTTGTGACAGGCCGATTTATTTTAACACTTAAATGCATATTATGACCATGTGCCGGTCTAAAATATACCGATAGTTTCTAAAAGATATTTTAAAATTCAAAGGAGGTTTTAAGTGAAAAAAATTGGTTTTTTAATCCCCTTACTGGTAGTCTTTACGGTCTTGTTTATCTCACCGGTCAGAACCTATGCACTTGGTCTTGAGGCAGCAGCAGGATACTGGAATCAGGCCCCATCAGGTGATCTGCAGTACAGTACCCTGGGTAAGGGAACCGACCTTAATCTTAAGGAAGACCTCAACTTTGACAGCAAGGCCAGACCCTACATCCGGGTAAAGGCTGACCTGCCCCTCTTTCTTCCAAATATCTACTTTATGGCAACCCCGATGAAGTTTGAAGGTCAGGGGATCAAGGATTTCAAGATTACATTCGGTGATAAAAAGTTTGATGCAAAGATTCCGTTTAATTCAGTGCTGAAGGCGGACCAATATGACATTGCGGTTTATTATGCCCTGCCCTTTCTTAACACTGCCACTGCCGGCAGTCTCAATGTGGAATTGGGCTTAAATCTAAGAATTATTGACTTTGAAGCAAAGATTAGCCAGGGAGCCCAGTCGGAATCTGTAAACTATACCCTTCCGATCCCCATGATCTATGCCGGAGTTCAGCTAAAGCCTGTTGATTTGTTCAGCCTTGAGGCGGAGATAAGGGGAATTGCATACGGTTCAAACAGCTATTATGACCTTATAGCCAGGATGAAGGTGAAACCCGTAGGCCCTGTCTTTATTGCCGGCGGATACAGATATGAAAAGATCAAGATAGACCATAATGACGTAAAGGCATCTATGGAATTTAAAGGACCATTCATAGAGGCCGGTGTAAGCTTCTGATTGCAGTGATCCTTCAGGCAAAAAACAGACCCTCCGGAATATCCGGGAAGTCTGTTTCTTTGTTGTAAGAGGTCTGAGGGCTCTAACTGCCGGTTGCAAGCCGGCAATCCCTTCCGGGCAATTTTCATATTTTCTTCATCTTTTTGTGTAAATATTTTTAGGTAAGGGTTGATCAAACTATATCAGGAGTAAAAGAAGAGGGGATTAGTTAGGGGGGTATGTCCAAAAAGGGCAAACAGAGAAACAGGAAGCAAAAGGTTTCAGCCAGGAAAAGCAAAGCCCCTGTTATGTGGATTGTCTTTGCCCTTGCAGGGCTCATACTTGTACTTGCTGTCTCCGGCAAAATCCCTTTTACCAACTCGCAAAAAAACAACGGAAAATCTTTTCATGTCAAAGGGGGAGAGACACGTCCTGTCATAGACCCTTCAATGTTTACAGGTCTGACCCGTGCAGCCTATGCAGCAGCCCAGGAAAATCCGAAGGTTTTGGACCAGGTCTACTGCTACTGCTACTGCAGTGAGCCGCCATTTTATCACAAGAGCCTCCTGAGCTGCTTTACTGGAAATCACGCGGCAGGTTGACTGCTCTGTCAGAAGGAGGCCTTGAGGGCATCCCAGGTTTACAAGGAAGGTAAGAAAATCGAGGATGTCAAGGCTACAATAGACAGGGAATTCGGGATGTAGGATTCAGGCATGCCTTTGGGTTTCAGTTTGGGATGTGCTGAGTATGTGTTTGATGAGGCTGAGTCTCTCCCTGAGACTGAGTTCAAAGTAAACATTACTCTCCATCAGGATTCCTACAACCTCTTTTGCCTCATGTAAGACCATAATAAACACACTCCTTGATTATTTTATCGGCTGTTAGAATAAAAAATTTAGCAGCAATTTTTATGCCATAGTTTTGTAATTTCAGTGCAATCCCGGCTTGATTAATCCAAGAGGCCAAAAACATGCACTCTTTGAACCCCGTATGTTAACATATTAACCATGCGTGCATATGACATTATAAAAAAGAAGCGGGACGGGGGATGCCTGAACAAAGAGGAGTTTCAGTTCCTCATAAAGGGATACCTCTGTGAGGAAATACCCGATTACCAGGTATCGGCGTTTTTAATGGCCTCATTCCTCAGGGGGCTTAATGATGAAGAGATCATATTACTTACGGATGTAATGCTCCGTACAGGACAGATACTCGACCTTACCGAGATGGATGACCCCAGGATAGATAAACACTCAACGGGTGGGGTCGGTGACAAGATAAGCATCATCCTTGCACCCCTTGTTGCGGCTGCAGGTCTTAGCGTGCCCATGATATGCGGCAGGGGCCTTGGTTACACGGGGGGCACACTCGATAAACTTGAATCCATCCCGGGGTTCAGGACGGAGATGAGGATTGCTGATTTCAGAAATATACTCTGGGAAACAGGAGTTGCAATGATGGGGCAGACAGAAGATATCGCCCCGGCAGATAAAAAGCTTTATGCATTGAGGGATGTTACGGCGACTGTAGAGAGCATCCCATTTATTGCATCAAGTATTATGTCGAAAAAACTGGCGGAGGGCCTTAATGGGCTGGTGCTTGATGTAAAGGTTGGTTCCGGGTCCTTCATGAAGACCATGGAAGATGCTGAGGCACTATCCGCCACCCTGACCAATACAGGCAACTCTTTTGGGGTCAGAACAGTAGCAGTAATTACAGACATGGATGAGCCCCTGGGCAGGACCGTGGGTAATTCACTTGAAATCAAGGAGTGTATAAATGCACTGAAAGGCCGGGCGGATGGGGACCTCCTTGAAGTGACGCTAACACTCGGCGCGTGGATGCTTTATCTCGCCGACTGGGTGGAAAAGGCCGTTGACAATCCCAGGACAGTGGTTCCGCGGATTACGGCTATAGATGAAGGAGCACTTTCGGAGAAACGTGTGGAGCTTGAAGAGTTGATTGGCTCAGGTAAGGCCCTTGAAAGCTTTATGGAATTTGTAGAGCGCCAGGGGGGCAATTCCGAGATAGTTGCAAACCCTGGATTATTGCCTGGTGCTGCTCACATAAAGCCGGTTCAGGCTGGTTCAGGTGGATACATACAAAGGGTGGATGCCGGGAAGGTGGGCACTGCCTCCATGCTCCTTGGGGCAGGCAGGCAGAGGCTTGAAGACAGG
>QIJG01000072.1 GCA_003232715.1 Nitrospirota bacterium | reverse complement strand
GGAGGGTCGTCTGGTCTGTAACATCGTCGATTACGGTAAGTATCTTTCCTATCTCCTCCGACCTTCCGCCAAGCTTCCTTATATACTCTGCTGTCTTTTCAACAGAAGTCTTTATTCGTTCCATTCCCTCAATAGTCTTCCCTATGGAAGTCATGCCATAAGTGGATGCCTCGTTCATGACCCGTTCACTCAACCTGGAGGATTCCTTGGTATTCCCTTCGACCTCTCTGATAGAGGCTGTAATCTCTTCAATTGCCGAGAGGGTGTCCTCAGCAGATCTGAAGAGTTCATCAGCGCTCAGTGCAACCTCTTTTATTGAAGATGAGAGTTCTTCGATGGATGCTGATGTGGTTTCACTTGATTTAAAGAGTTCATTGCTGTTGTTGGCGATCTGGGTGGTGCTGGCAGCCATCTCTTCAACCGCAGATGTTGTCTGTTCTGAAGATGAAGCAAGGTCTTCCGTATTTGCTGCAATCTCGGTAATTGCAGCATTCAGTTCCTCTATGGAAGCGGAGATGTTCGAAATAGCCTCGGCTTCGAGTTGGGTGCCCTCAAGGATACCCCTCGATTCCGCCTCAACCTCTAAGGAGACCTTGGAGATTCTTTTAGTGACGTCCTTTACCCTCTGAAGGATTGAAGATATGGATTGAAGGGCATCATGCAGTGCAGTGCTCGCCTGTCCTATTTCATCGGTAGAATCTATATCAACCTTGAAGGTCAGATCTCCATCCGCGAGATGCCTTGCGGCCTTTTCTATCTTTTTTATCGGGTTAAGCACTATCTTTCTCAGAAGCAGCCACATAATGAAAGAGAGTATGGCTATGGCAAACAGAGCAGAGACGATAGTAATAGTTGCCATCTGTGAAATCTTCTTTTCCTCACTTTTAAGTGTCATTGAGACCTTGACTACCCCGATGAAAGGGCTGTCAAGTTTGTGGCACTTCCGGCAGGCAGGTTTCTTTATCAGTGGCTTGTAAACGGTCATCAACCCATTTTCGGTCAGGGAGTAGGGGGAGAGGTTTGTCCTGAACCTTTCGACGTAGTGCTTCTCTGTTGCAGGTGCGTTTTTGTTAAAGGCTACCCGGCCTTCGTGATTCAGAATAGTGATTGTCTCTACGCCTTTAAGTGCCTTGAGGTCGCTGGCCATAGCTTTGGTAATTTCAGGCCGTCCTTCAATCATGGTCCTTTCAATGCTTGTGCTGATTACAGTTGCGGTTTCAAACATTTTTTCCTGTGCAGTTTCATAGATGTTTTTTTTCTGAAAATAGATAGCGATAGTTACAGCAAAGATAGCACCCAGAATAATAACTGATATAACGACTCCAAGGACCTTTTTTTCAAGTTTTCCCATTCTCTTCTCCTTTGAGAGGCTTAACTTAGGTATAATTCAGTACTATAATAACCTATTGATTATCTTCCGGATGCGCCTTTCTTGTTATTGTTAACCCAAGCGCCTCCTCAGTCCTGAGTACCGTCATCAACATTTTTTCAGAGATAATAATACCTTCAATAAGTCTTGCCTCTTCTCCTGTAATATGTGGAGGGGCCGGAGTGAGGGCTGCCCCGGGCACTCGTCTGACCCCGATAATCCTGTCTGCCATAATACCGATAGGCCCCTTTGGACCTCTGACAATAATTATCTTGGCCCTTTGGGTAACTCTGCTCCGTTTTTTGCCCGTATCAGGGATCTTTTCAATCTCAATGATAGTCAGTTTTACCTTCAGGTCCATAATGGGGACCATCTTTCCCCGCAACGAACTTAGTCCCTTTACATACGAGGGAGTTCCGGGGACGGGCGTTATAGCGGGCGGATGGGCTATCTCCTGCACATCCCCCATATGGAAGGCATATATTTCCGGTCCGAGCTGAAAACAGAGCAGATCAATCGTTGCCTCCGGTGTTTCAACCTGGAGTTCATCTTCGGTTGCCCCTGATGTTCCGGCAGTGGGAGCAGTCAGGGGCGGACCTTCCGAAAAGTCTTTTTTATACATGGACCAGGCCCTTGTGCCTGAGCAGGATTTCCTCTGTCAGGGTTTCAACATCTATGACAAGTATGACATTGTGTCTGCCGATTTCCGTAACTCCTGCAAACCCCTTTAATCCCTCGAAATATCTACCGAGGGACCTTATAACGATCTCCTGTCCGCCGATAAGTTCGTCTACAAGGAGCCCAACCCTCCGTTCCCCGTATCCGGAAACCACAATATATCTGCTCTCATGATAGTCGCTTTCATGGGTGTGAGACCCGGGTTCGAAGAAATCCGATACCTGCATAACCGGCAGCAAGTCTCCCCTGAGGTTATAGACTTTTTTGCCTTCTATACTCTGAAGGGCATCCCTTCCGATTATCAGAGTCTCGGAAATCGATGACAGTGGTAAGGCAAAGGTATTGATGCCGACCCTTACCAGCAGTGACTTGATAATGGCAAGGGTGATAGGGATGGTAAGAGAGAATCGTGTATAAATGTTTTTTTCCGTCCTTACATCGACAAACCCGTGTATCGAAGATATCCGGTCTTTAACCACATCCATGCCGACTCCTCTTCCCGACACCTCCGTTACCGTCTCTTTTGTACTGAACCCTGCTCTGAAAATGAAGCCTATTAACTCTGTATCGTCTATCTCTGTTCCGGCAGTAATAATCCCTTTTTCCAATGCCTTTTTCCGTATCATTTCCGTGTCAATCCCTCTGCCGTCGTCCTCTGTCTCGACTATTACGTTATTGCCACGTTGAAAGGCCTTAAGCATAATAGTTCCCTTTTCCGGCTTGCCCTTCCTCTTTCGCTCTTCAGGGCTCTCTATTCCGTGGTCTATGGCATTTCTGACAATGTGCATTAAGGGATCCACTATCTCTTCAGCGATGAATTTATCCAACTCGGTCTCCTCTCCAAAGACCGTCAGATTAACGGGTTTCCCTATTTCCCGTGAGTATCGTTTTACTATCTGTGCAAGGCGTGAAAATATCTGACCGATCGGTACCATCCGAATCTCCAGTACCTGCTGTTGTAATTCCGACAGTCTCCTTTCAAGATTCCGGGATGCCCTGTGGATATCAAAGACAAGCTCTGAGTGTCCGTAGATTCCTGCAAGTTCGCGTTCTATTCGTTTGATAGCCCCCCTGGTAAGCGTAAGCTCTCCAATTGTGTTGAGTATCCCGTCGAGTTTTTCTATGTCCACTCTTACAGTGGTTGAAATGCTTTTTAGTGAAGACTGTGGTTTCTGAGCACTTGCCTTTTCAGGCCTCCTGCCGGCAATCTGCCCGGGTGCAACGCCAAGGGCAGCTTTCAGGGAATCAGGATTTTTGCCGGATGCAAAGAGTAATTTGAATCCAATAGAGTCCGGGGGTATGTCCTCCGCTGTAGGCAGGGTTGATATCAATTCCCCTTCCTTTTTGATCTTTTCTGTAAGTTCAGAGAGTGATTTATCAAAGTCTGCAAGGGATAAGACCGCATTTATGATGAATATTGCCCTGTTATTTTTTATATTTGCTCTCAATCTCTGTTCTTCATAATTGGAGAGTACACTGATAATTGCCTCATCGATAATGCCGCTTAGTGACTCCTGCTTTTGCCGGTTTGAGGTCTTCCGACCGAATACCTCTATGTCTTCAAGGTATGGGGTTACATCAAGATCATTCCCCTGCCCGGCGTTTTTAAGCAACTCTCTCAGGATGTCAATGTTCTTGAAAAGGAAGCTGATAACATCATCGGTAACCTCTATATTGCCAAGTCTCAGACTGTCAAGGATCTCCTCAATAGCATGACTCAGATCTTTTAGACCCTCAAGCCCGAAGAGGCCGGAAATCCCTTTCAGTGTGTGTATGGATCGAAAGAGGGCATTAACAGTATCGGGGGTAACCCCTGTCTCAGCGGGTTCCTGAAGTTCGAGGAGATGTTCCCGGGCTTCTTCAAGTAATTCTTCCGCCTCTGAAATAAACTCTTTTTTTGATGAATTCATGAACTTAGAACCAACCGGATCTTCTCCTGAAAATCTTCAGGTCTGAAGGGTTTTGTAATATAGGCCTCCGCCCCAAGTGCCAACCCCCTTTTTTTATCCTCTTCCGATCTTTCGGTACTCACAATAATCATTGGGATATCTTTATATTGCGGTGTGGTTTTTACAAAGTTAATCAGTTCAATGCCGTTTATATCAGGCATATTTATATCTGTTATTATCAGACTGAAATCTTCGGCAGGGAGTATTTTGAGGGCCTCAAAGCCGGTACCAGCCTCAAAGACATGATACTCTTCTCCAAGGTCCTCAATAATTGTTTTCATCATGGAGCGGGTTGATTCGGAGTCCTCTACCACCAGTATGTTCTTCACTTCTCACCTCCGTATTTCCGACCATGGGCCGGCAATAATGCCATCTACAGTAAACGTTTTGTTATACAGTTTTTTGGTTTGAGTGTAAGGAGTTTAAAACAAATATCAGGCAAGAGACCCTGTCTCCGGATGCAGGGGATTATATCAGTCATACATTGCCTCACTGCCGTGAATTACCCGCCATGCTACGGTTTGTGCAGCGTTCAATTTCCAGCTCAGGAAGCCCGGGGTTTTGCTCAAATAGCTTCACAACTGAAGTATATCAAGAAAAAATCCATACTGTCAACAAATTCTCATTGCCCGAAATTACCGGGCGGAAAGCGGTTAGCCACTGTTCTGTCTCAATTTTTGGGCACTGTCCTGCTGTTTTGCCAATTGACAATCGAAAGTCATGCAATATAAGCTATAAAGTAAAGGGGGAGGGAATTATGAATAGGGCAGGTTTTTATAGGAGTTTCGGACTGTTTTTCGTACTTCTGCCCATACTTGTGGTCCTGTCGGGTTGCAGCTCCGGTTCCAGTGTTGAGTCTCAGGAGATAGTTGAAACTCAGGAGATAGTTGATCAGGGGACACGTGAGGTTCAGGATATAACGGTTCAACCCGAAGAAGATCAGACAAGTGTTATAAGAAATCCGGCAATGGGATGGGTGCTATATGCTGATGCATTCGCTGATTTCCCGCAGGCCGATGAATATTGGAAGAGCCAGGCTCCTTATGCTGGCAGTGCGAGTATCTTTTATGTAAGACTTCCATGGTCCCAGCTTGAACCACAGAAAGGCGTCTTTGCATGGGAAGATGACCAGAACTTTAAGGACATCATTCAGGGCGCCCTGGACAGGGGACTGAAGCTTGCCTTCCGCGTATATGTCGATAGCGAGGGCTCTTACCGGCAGGCAACTCCTGAGTATGTAAGAGATGCCGGGGCAAAAGGGATTGTCAATAAAAAAACCGGCCGCTGGGACCCGTATGTTGACGACCCTGTTTTTCAGGAGAAGTTCTCCTTGTTCCTTAAAGCCTTCGGCAAGGAATACAATGACCCTGAGGTTGTTGATTTCGTTGACGGCAATG
>QIJG01000301.1 GCA_003232715.1 Nitrospirota bacterium | reverse complement strand
ACTCTGCATTTCCTGTCACCTCCTTGCCATCTGACTGTATTATATATGACAAATGTCAATTTGTCAAACGTGCGAATTGTCTCAAAAATCGGAACGAAACAGTATCAGATTTTGCCTTAGGAGCCGTAAGACCTTTCGTTTTTTATGAGACAATCTGCAATCTTGACATATTAATGTTGTGATGCTATAATATTTTATCAACACACTGTCAGGAGGTATTATGGCAACATTATCCAAGCGTTCCACTATCTATTTAGATCCTGTACTTCATAAAGCATTGCGGATCAAGGCATTGGAGACGTCCCGTTCCATGTCGGAACTTATAAATGAAGCTGTCAGGGAAGCACTGTCCGAGGATGCCGAAGATCTCTCAGCTTTTGAAGAGAGGGCGAATGAACCTTTGATCAGTTACGACAAAATGATCAAAAGGCTCAAAAAAGATGGCCGAATATAAAATCTTTTTTAAGAAATCCGTTTGGAAAGATTTTGAATCAATTCCAAAGAAGGATTTAAGGAAAATCCTCCATCGCATAGATTTACTCGCAGAGAATCCTCGTCTTCCAGGAAGCCAAAAATTGTCCGGTCAAGAAAGATATCGAATACGTCAAGGGCACTATCGTATTATATACTCAATCCAGGATAACGAACTTACAGTCTGGATAATAAAAGCAGGCCATCGAAAAGATGTTTATAAGTAAAAATAGCGGGAAATGACCGGGACCGCGTCTTAAATATCAAGTTTAGATATTGCTTTGGGTTTCATTACAAACAAACACTTAATAGATAAACTGACCCTACTCGTTAATACTCGGGAGGTGTAGTGGAACTGATAAAAATTGTAAAAGCCGGAATCGGAGGGAAGAGAATATGGAAGGAAGTGAAAGGACAGATCATACTTGGTAAAGAGGACCTTGTGGAGGGACTGATAGACTATGTAAAAGGGTATCGGGATATAAAAGAAATACCTATAGGCCAGAGATATGCAAGCAGACCGGGTCTTGAGGTATTATTTGATGAAGGAATAAAAGGTGACAGGAAAAAGCGGAAAGAAAAAGTGCAGGAAGCTGTAGAAAGACATGGTTACAGCCAGAAAGAGGTTGCGGATTACATCGGCATACATTATTCTGTAATAAGCATATTACTTAAAGGGTGACTCTGAAATGGAAATGCAAGAAGCAAGACTGGTCCCCCTATGCTTGTTTTTGCCATAGGCGACTGGGCAGGTGAAGTTGTTCTTTCTTTTCTGATCGTGCCCGATAAACAGACTTAGCAGTGAACCATGCAAAGGCGGTTGGCTTTTCAATCAAGAGCTAACCGCCTTATTCTTTTTCTGTATTCAAATTGAATTATTCAAATTGAATAATTTATAATGAATAACATGAAAGGAGGTGATGGTTATCTCTAATCCGTTTACATTAGGGATTGTTTCTAAAAAAGACTTCTGTAACAGAAGCGAGGAGTTAGAGACTCTTCTAAGGCATGCACGGGGCGGTAATAACGTTGTTCTATTGTCGCCAAGAAGGTTCGGCAAATCTTCCCTTGTATATAAAACACTTGAGGTGCTTGAAAGGGAAGGTTTTTTGTGTGTCTATGTCGATCTTTTTCCTGTAATCTCGGAACGGGATTTTATAGAGAGATTCTCCGTTGGTGTATTTAAAGGGATAGGATGGGGCGCAGATCCAAGGACAATCGGCAGAAAAGTGCTGAATATGTTTACAAGGCTTATCCCTTCATTTGAAGTTAAGCCTGATGGAGTGGGGATTTCTGTCAAAGTGGACAGATCCACAGATGCTGATCTACTTCTCGATGACCTCATGGATGGGATTTATAAATATGTCAAGGGAAAGAAGATAAAAGCGTGTATCGCACTTGATGAGTTCCAGGAGATAACTGAGCTTCCAGAGTCGAAAAAGATCGAGGGCATCTTGCGTTCACACATTCAACACCACAAAGAGGTATCGTATTTGTTTGTCGGAAGCCGGAGGAGAATACTAATGGACATGTTTTCAAAAAAACGGCCCTTTTATAAAAGTGCATTCTCCTATGCGTTAAAAGAGATACCCGAAGATGAATTTATAAAATGTATTGTTGCCAGGTTTAAAGAATCGGGAAAGAACTGTTCATCTGAAATTGCCGAAGGCATATATGAGATGGTGCGAGGTTATCCCTATTATGTCCAGAAGTTGTCATCAATCGTCTGGGATTTAACAACAAAACAGTGTGACCCTGAAATCCTCCAGCAGGCATACAGACTTCTTCTGGAAACCGAGGGCATAGATTTTGAGGGTATCTGGAGCAGTTTGACTCTGACAAACAAGGCGGTTCTGAGGGCTATTGCAAAAGAGCCTACAGCCTCCCCGTATACGAGAGAATATCTTGAAAGGTATCAACTCTCCCTGGGAGGCGCTCAAAGGGCGATAAAAAATTTACTTAACAAGGACCTGATTGAAAAAGTACTGGACGGTACATATAGAGTGACAGATCCTGTGTTTGGTGAATGGTGTAGATTATTGTAGCGGTGATTTGTTTTTAATTATCCGGCAACGTTTTTTACGAAACATGGGGCACACAGGAAGCGCAATGATATGCCCCCAATTTCTGGAACAGGATAAATACGAGGGGAGCAACGGAGGCAGTAGCGATTGGGTGGGGAGGGACTAATTAGAGCACTTATTTACGCGCAGACGCTTTAAATGGCAAAAAACTCTATCTTGCTACTTTTGAGTTTATCAGCGGTATGTATGGACAAATTTTTGAAAAGGCCTTTTATGCAAAGGATGAAAAGCAATTAGAGGCAGAGGACACAGATAAACAGAGGGAAGCAAAGACAGGATGGACAAGATAAAATAAAGAAAGTAGAAATCCTGTAAATCATGTTAATACTGTCAGAGGAAAATCCTCAAAATCTGCGAATAAAAACAGATATCTTGAAGAAGGAGGTAGTGAGAAAATGGGATCTGCAGTAAAGAGAAAATCAGGCAGCAATAACAGAGTTGCGAAGAATTTAAAAGCTAAAAAAAGGAATCCAATCAAACTGAGGATACCAAGAACGTACAAACCTGAAGAACTCGATCTGGAGGAGTGGCAGCGGACGCTCAGGAAGCAATACGGCGTGCAGCAAAATTTCAAAATCGAAAATATTGGTGACCATCCTGTCTTCTCGGAATTTTCACTTACCAATCCGGAATCGGGAAAGACATACAAAATAGCCATTCGTGGAGATACCCCCGGAGATAATTACTGCTCCTGTCCCGATTACAGCATTAATAATCTTGGAACATGCAAGCACATCGAGTTTGCCCTGTCCAGGCTGATGAAAAAGAGGGGAGCAAAAAAGGCGTTCAAGGAAGGTTGTGTTCTACCGTATTCAGAGGTCTATTTAAGCTATGGCCTTAAGAGGGAGATCAGGTTTAAGGCGGGGAAGGATGCTCCACGCAAGCTGCTTTCACTTGTGAAGAGATATTTCAACTCAGACGGAATCCTCAAAGAGGATCGTATCCTTGATTTCCATCAATTCTTCAACAGCATACCGCAAAACAACGGACATGAAGTGCGATGCTACGATGATGTAATGGCCTATATTGCTGAAAACCAGGATGCCGAACACCGGCGTAAAATCATCAAGGCTAAAATCAAAAACGGGATCAATAGTCCGATTTTTGAAAACATTCTAAAAACCGGCTTGTATACCTATCAGCGGCAAGGTGCATTGTTTGCGCTGAATGCAGGACGATGCCTTATAGGTGATGATATGGGGTTGGGGAAAACAGTCCAGGCCCTTGCGGCTGCTGAGCTGATGGCAAAACTATTTAATATACAGAAGGTGTTGATTGTCTCCCCTACCTCCCTGAAATACCAGTGGAAGACGGAAATAGACAGGTTCAGTGGCAGACCGGTTGAGGTGATCGAAGGCCTTAACCACCAAAGGAAACAACTATACCGGCAAGGGTCTTTTTATAAGCTCATCAACTACGAGCTGGTCTTCAGGGACATTGACAGGATAAGGGAGTGGGCTCCCGACCTGATCATCCTCGATGAGGCTCAGAGGATCAAAAACTGGAAAACCCGTACGGCACAATATGTGAAACAACTGGAGTCAACATTTGCCATCGTACTGACAGGGACCCCCATAGAAAACAGGATTGAAGAACTGCACTCAATCATGGAATTTATCGACAGACGCCATTTTGGCCCGTTATACCGGTTTGTACACTTTCACAGAATTATGGATGAAGGCGGAAAGATTATCGGGTACCGGGACCTGCAGTCCATAAGGGGTTCCCTTAAGAATGTCTTGATACGGAGGAAGAAAGAAGAGGTGCTTAGGCAGCTTCCTGAGCGGATAGACAAAAACTTTTTTGTCCCCATGACACATGAGCAGAGGATTATACATGATGAAAATTACGAAATTGTAGTGAAACTGGTTGCCAAGTGGCGGCGCTATAAATTCCTGTGCGAGGCAGACCAGCGGCGGCTGCAAATTGCCCTGAATTATATGAGGATGGCTGCAGATAACACTTACCTCGTTGATAAGAAAACGGTTCACGGGCCCAAGATAGATGAGCTGGAAGTAATCCTGAAGGAGATAGTCATCGAGGGAGGAGAGAAGGTAGTCATCTTCAGCCAGTGGCTCAGAATGGCGGAATTAGTGGAGCGAGTCCTGAAGAGGAATAGCATCGGATATGTCCATTTAAACGGCAGTGTGCCTTCAAAACAGAGAAAGGGGCTGATATCGCGCTTCAGGGAAGACCCGGAGTGCAAGGTGTTCCTGTCCACAGACGCAGGTGGGGTCGGACTGAATCTGCAAAGCGGATCAGTTGTAATCAATATGGATATCCCCTGGAACCCCGCAGTTCTTGAACAACGCATCGGCCGTGTACACAGGCTTGGCCAACACAAAAATGTCCGTGCCATAAATTTTATTACCAAATCTTCAATTGAGGAGAGGATTTTAGACCTTTTAAAATTCAAGAAATCATTGTTTGCAGGTGCGCTTGACAAGGACGGTAAAGATATCGTCATGGTCGGAGAGTCACAACTCAAGAAATTTATGCAATCAGTAGAAACAATGACGGAAAATCTGGAGAAACCGGACCCCGAGCTTGAGAGACGGCAACAAAGAGAATCAGAGCAAGCTGCCAAAGCAGTCGACATGGAGGAGATCACCACGGTGAAAGGTGATGAATCGACAACTGAGGGTAACGGAAATGGACTGGACACCCTGAATAACCTGCTCATCAGCGGCGCCCGGTTCCTGACAAATCTCAGCAAAACCCTATCGAAGCCTGAACACCAGGCTGAGAAATATTTAGATATCGGGATTGACAGGGATACACAAACAGGGAAGGCATATCTGAAAATACCGTTTCCTGAAACAGAGGTTATGAATAATATATTTTCAGCCCTGGGGG
>QIJG01000230.1 GCA_003232715.1 Nitrospirota bacterium | reverse complement strand
AATCCTTGGTACGTAACCTTTTTCTTCTCCTGGGGTCCTATAATATTTCTCGCCCTCATATGGATATTCTTTATGCGGCAGATGCAGATGGGAGGAAACAAGGCCCTCTCTTTTGGAAAGACTAAAGCCAAAGTCGTCTCCGACAAGTCAGGCAAGATCACATTTCAGGATATTGCCGGAATAGAAGAGGCGAAGACGGAAGTACAGGAGATTATCGAGTATCTGAAGGACCCTCAGAAAGTGACAAGGCTTGGAGGAAAGATTCCCAAAGGGGTTTTACTTGTTGGGTCTCCCGGCACCGGCAAAACCCTTCTTGCAAAGGCCATTGCCGGAGAGGCTGATGTCCCCTTCTACTCCATATCAGGCTCGGAATTCGTTGAAATGTTTGTGGGTGTCGGCGCTTCAAGGGTCAGAGACCTCTTTGAGCAGGCAAAAAAGACTGCTCCCTGTATCATATTTATAGATGAAATAGATGCAGTCGGCCGTCATAGAGGTGCAGGGCTTGGCGGTGGACACGATGAGAGAGAGCAGACACTCAATCAGCTCCTTGTAGAAATGGACGGCTTTGAGGGTAAGGAAGGGATTATAGTCGTGGCCGCTACAAACAGGCCCGACGTCCTGGACCCCGCCCTTATGCGGCCCGGAAGGTTCGACCGCCAGGTTGTGGTCTCCACACCGGATGTAAAGGGCAGACTTGAGATCCTGAAGGTACATGTCAAAAAGATACCATTAGCAGAAAATGTCGAACTTGAGGTTATTGCAAGGTCTACCCCCGGCTTTACAGGTGCAGACCTTGCCAACCTCGTAAATGAGGCTGCCCTGCTTGCTGCAAGGAGGGCAAAGGATGTGGTTGAAATGATAGACTTTGACGAGGCCAAGGACAAGGTACTGATGGGTGTTGAACGAAGGAGTATGATTATCAACGATGAAGAGAAGAAAAATACTGCTTACCACGAAGCAGGGCATACACTTGTCGCAAAGCTTATACCCGGAACAGACCCTATTCACAAGGTCAGCATAATCCCGAGGGGAAGGGCGCTTGGCATAACACAGCAATTGCCCCTTGACGACAGATATACCTATTCCAGGGATCATCTCCTGAAGACACTCAGGGTCCTGCTTGGCGGCCGGGCAGCTGAAGAGGTCGCACTCAAACATCTGACTACCGGTGCAGGTAACGACCTGGAGAGGGTAACCGAACTCGTCAGGAAGATGGTATGCGAATGGGGTATGAGCGAAAAACTTGGCCCCCTCACCTTTGGGAAAAAAGAAGAGCATATCTTCCTCGGTAAAGAGATATCCAAAAGCAAGGATTACAGTGAAAAGACTGCTGAAGAGATTGATGATGAGATAAAGAGTATTGTCAAAGAGGCATACAGCAGTGCCAAAAATCTCCTCACGGAGAATTCGGATCTTCTCGATGCCCTTGCCAGACTACTTCTTGAAAAAGAGACCCTTACCTCCAGGGAGATAGACGTCCTCATAGAAGAGGTAAGAGGGGAGGGGACAGTAGAGGCTTGAGGCTATCCTTCCGTAATTTTTCTTTTTCTTTCCCCCAAAAGACTTATGTGATGGGGATACTGAATATTACTCCTGATTCCTTCTCGGATGGTGGTCTGTTCCTGGATGGAAACAGCGCCATGGAAAGGGCACTCCGTATGGAGGCTGAAGGGGCTGACATAATCGATATCGGAGGTGAATCCACAAGGCCCGGTTCCGAGCCGGTATCTCTTGAGGAAGAATTACAAAGAACCATACCTGTTATTGAAGCGCTATCAGGAAGACTCAGGATACCCGTATCCATTGACACATACAAGTCGGAGGTGGCAAGGAGGGCTATAGAGGCCGGGGCTGCCATAGTTAATGATATAAGCGGCCTGAGGTTTGACCCGGAAATGGCCACTACCCTGTCACAATATGATGTTGCCCTTGTGCTGATGCACATAAAGGGGACCCCACGGAAGATGCAGGAAAATCCGGTGTATACCGACCTCTTTTTAGAGATTACGAATTATCTGAAAGAGAGCATCAATATAGCAACAGAGAATGGTATTGCAAAAGAGAGGATTGTCATAGACCCGGGCATAGGTTTCGGCAAGACCCCCGAAGATAACCTGCAGATTATAAATAACCTTGACAGACTCTCTTCGCTCTGCCGGCCTGTCCTTGTAGGGGTATCGAGGAAATCATTTATCGGCAAGGTCCTCAACAATGCCCCGCCTTCAGAACGGCTGGAAGGTACTGCGGCGGCTGTAGCCATATCTGTTATGAAGGGCGCCAATATAGTAAGGGTTCATGACGTTAAAGAAATGGCACGTGTAGTCAGGGTTGCCGACGCTATCAGGAAAGAGGAAGTTTGACGATAAGGAGATCACATGCTTTTACCGGTTGAATGGTTAAAGGATTTTATCGGAATCAAAGAGAGTGCTGAAGAGATCTCTGATATGCTTACAATGATAGGGCTTGAAGTAGAGGGTGAAGAGAGATCAGAGGGTGCTGTCATATTTGAGGTTAATATAACGCCCAACAGACCTGACTGTCTGAGTGTTATCGGCATTGCCAGAGAGTTGAGGGCAGCAACGGGAAGGGCACTGAAATTTCCGGACTATCATGTAGAGGATGAATTTGAAGGAGATTTCCAGGTTATTATCGATTCTCCACTTTGCAACCGCTATACAGGAAGGATAATAAAGGGTATCAGCATAGGGGAGTCTCCTGACTGGATAAAGAAGAGGCTTGAGCTTTCAGGCATACGCCCTGTAAATAATATTGTGGATATTACAAATTATGTCCTCATGGAACTGGGGCATCCCCTGCATGCCTTTGATCTTGACAAACTCCGGGGAAAGACCATCAGGGTCGATACAGCCGGGAAACCACTTCAGTTCAGGACACTTGACAACACTGAAAGGAGCATACCTCAGGAAGGACTGCTGATCCGGGATGCTGAAAGGCCTGTTGCCATAGCAGGTATTATGGGTGGGCTGGAGACAGAGGTGTCTGAAGAGACCACAAATATTTTTCTTGAAAGTGCATACTTTAAACCGGAATCCATCAGACGGACATCAAGGTTGCTTGGATTGAAGACAGAGTCTTCATACAGATTTGAAAGAGGTACTGACATTGAAGGGCTATCTGTTGCCCTTGACAGGGCTGCACATCTTATAAAAACCCTCTGTGAAGGCGTTGTATCGCAAAAGATCGATGTATATCCGGCAAAACTGAAAAATGAGGAACTAAGGCTTCGATACAGCAGGATAACCCGGATTTTAGGGATCGACATTCTCAAAAGGGATGTCCTGAAGATCCTCGATCTGCTTGGCTTCTCTATAAAATCCACAAGCGAAAGTGAAATCCTGCTGACCATTCCGTCTTACAGGGTAGATATTAAGGATGAAACAGATCTCATTGAAGAAGTTGGAAGGCATTATGGGTATGAGAAGATACCGGAGCAAATACCTTTGGCCCCGGTTGGACCGCTTTCTCAGGATTCCCTGGTTAAGGGCACGGAACAAAAAAGCGGGATAAACACGACAAAAGAGCTCGTAAGGACATCAGGCTTTAATGAAACAATCAACTTCAGCTTTATGAACCCCAGGTTGCTTGATACATTAAATATCGCTGAGACCGATGAGAGAAGAAAGACCGTGACCCTGATAAATCCCCTCAGGCAGGAGAATCCTTGCCTGAGGACATTTCTTCTGCCTTCCCTTGTTGAAAACCTCATCCATAATCTGAATCAGGGCATCCGCGATATAAAGCTCTTCGAGGTCTCAAGGGTCTTCATAAATAAGGGAGAAAAACTGCCTTATGAAAAACCCGTCCTTGGAGCAATCTACCTTTACCGGCACGGTCAGAAACTCTGGGAGGATAGGGTTGAAGTCTACTATATGCTAAAGGGTATTATCGAGAAGATATTCCAATCAAACCTGATCAGTCCTTACTCGTTTTGTTTAACAACAGAACCTTTTCTGCATCCAGGCAAGTCAGCGGACATTTATGCAGGACAGAAGAGGGCCGGTTATGTGGGCTGTCTCTCACCAGAGATAAAAAACGCCCTTGACCTAAAACATATAAAATCCGAAGTAGGGATATTTGAATTGGACCTCATGAGTCTTGCCGGACACACCGGCAAAGAGATTACATACACCACCCTCCCCCGTTTTCCTTATATACAACGGGATATCTCCCTCCTTGTCGACAGCACAATAGCCTCGGAAGATATACTTGCACTTGTCAGGTCATTCCCCTCTGAACTAATTGAGGACTCCTGGGTCTTTGACCTCTATCAGGGAAAAAACATTCCTGCAGGGAAAAGGTCTCTTGGCTTTACTATCCAATACAGGGCAAAGGGCAGAACGCTCACTGATGAGGAGGTAGACCACCTCCATCAGGAGATAATCACTTATCTTATAGAAAAAACAGGGGGTCAGCTCAGGAGTTTATAGGGACAGAATCCCTTTCTGTTTGCCGCTTACTGCATACCCTTTGCTTTATAGCCTGCATCCTGCACTGCCTTTTCTATGGCGTCCCTGTCTGTCCTTGAATCATCATAAATAATTTTTGCGGAACCCGTGGAAACTTCTGAAGAGCTTACACCATCAATCCCGTCTATCGCCTTCTTCACCCTCATAACGCAATGTTGACAACTCATACCTTCAATCTCAAGTGTTATCTCAGTCATATCTCAACCTCCTGATTTTTATATTATATCATAGTTGCCCTTTTTTACTTCTCTTCTCAAGGCTTTCCAGATAATTCTTTAAAACCTTGGCCTGAGACTTGTCCATATTGATAAACTTAAACCCATACAAGTAACCACCATCTTCCCTGGAGAGCCACGCAACCGCTGCAGTTACAAAGAACCGGACTTCACTTTCTTCTTCCTGCAAACAGATAATCACGTCCGTCTTCTCTTTTAAGAGGATTAATTCTTTCAACTCGGCTGCAAAGCCACATGTACCGATATCTCTTACTGTACCGGAAAAAACCTCTTCCCCGTTGATACGGGAGCATGAAAAAGGTAGTGTTACACTGTACCTGCTTGTCCTCTTCACAGCCCTTAAGGCTTCCTTCAGTCTAATTAAAACTATCAAAACCTTCCACATCTTTCTGCCTGCCCGTCTTCTCTTTCTTATAAACCTCAACCGAAGTATCAGGAGCTTTCTGATAAAAAATGATAAGGTAAAATACAAAACAAAATAAGCCGAGAATATCATGAACAAGCGATAGTCGGGTATCTCCAGTGTTACCCCGATAATGCCGATAGCAGCGAACATGAAAGATACCAAAAGGATAATTCGGACGGTAGTTTTCTTCCTGTACCCGTATTTCATTGTAATATGATGCAGATGGTATTTATCGGCCTTAAATGGGCTCCTGCCTCTCAACATCCTTTTAATCATGACGGTTATGGTATCGACAATAGGCACGGAAAG
>QIJG01000103.1 GCA_003232715.1 Nitrospirota bacterium | reverse complement strand
CGCGGAATGGCTATGGGTGTAACTCAACTCCTGCCCGAAGAAGACAGACATTATTATCCCAAGTCATACCTTATGAGCAAACTGACTGTAGCCCTTGCCGGAAGGGTTGCCGAGAAGACGGCCTTTAATGACGTGAGCACGGGCGCACAGAATGACCTGAAAGAAGCGACTTCCCTTGCAGAGAAGATGGTAGCTCAGTGGGGTATGAGTGATAAAGTTGGCCCTCTAAACCTTGGCAGGGGAGAGGAACATCCGTTTTTGGGAAGAGAACTTGCTCAGCCCAAACACTACAGTGAGGAGATGGCATGGCTTATGGACCAGGAGATACGGAGGTTCATAACTGATGCAGAATCAAAGGCTGAGGAAATGTTGGGCAATAACAGGCATGTCCTTGATAAGTTAGCAGAGGCGCTTATAAAAGATGAAGTTCTGGACAGAGACGATGTGGATCGCATAATAAAGGAGTCAAAAGGATAAGATAAGTCAGGATAGTCACGAATAGCGTTGACAGTCCATGACTCATATGAAAAAAATGGCCCCCCTCAGCGGGGGGCTGTAGGGATTTGGAGGGGAGATAACTCTATCCCCGCAGGAAGAAACCATTTTTGCATGGTAAAACTTAGATAAACAGTGTTATATCCGCATCAAGGGCAAAGTCTAAAAACTCGGCTGCACCGGCAACTTCAACACCCTCAACAAGGTCGTCCTTGCTCACACCCGTCATCTCAAGCGTGGGGGCACAGGCTATCATCCTGACTCCGCTGTCCCTGCACGCATCAATAAGTTCAGGAATCTTCGGCCAGTTAATCTTCTTTATCATTCCCTTCATCATGGTTGTTCCAATCGAGGTCATGCCGGGCAATATGCCAAGTATATTAGGCACAGGTATCGGTGAAGGCATTGCAGGGTTTGCTATAGGGGCCACCTGAAGCTTATGATTTTTCTTCCTGTTTACTATCTCCACACCATAGAGTGTAAAGAATATCGCTGTTTCAACATCCATTGCCGCTGCGGTTGAAGCGAGTATAAGTGGTGGATAGGCCATATCCATTGTCCCTTTACTGGCAATTATTGCCATCCTTTTCTTTTTCTTTTTTTCTTCAGACATTTCTGCCTCCTTAACAATTTTATTCGATCGGGAAACACCTTGACTCTCCTGTAAGAGCATCCTTCCGCCACATTAAGGACAGCCCTTCTTTCAGGGTCATGCTTTAATTATACATCCGGAGAGTTAAAATGTCAATAGAATTATTAATTAAGAAACTATGCAATAATGGCAGGCCCTGTTACATCTCAAAGAAGTTGTCAATAAACGGGGTTTCTTGTCTGACTATTAAACCAATGGCTTCTATGTCCTCTTTTTTAAGACCGTTCCTGTAAAAAAGACTTTCCTTGTCCTCGTTCCAGACACCGTCAGCCTCTTTTCCTGGAGTAAGAACAGATGAGAGCGCCTCAGCAAGATGCACAGTGACGGCTATCCCTTTGTGTCGTTCACATCCCTTCAGGCTATGGTGGTATCTCACAGCGAAGATTATTTCCTCCGGAAAGAGGGAATACTCCAGAAACCAGCCTCCGGCAGCGCTATGGTCAGCGTCAAAGAGCCCTGTTTCTTTTTCGGTCACCGCTTTATCAAACATTATGGCCCTGTATTCAGGGGCATAAAGAGTATAAAAAACAACCCTTCCGATATCATGCAAAAGTCCACCGAGGAAGCATACAGCCCCTGAGGTAACAGGCACCTTATCGCAGAGGAGCCCGGCGATGAGGCCGACTTCATAACTGTGAGCCCAGAGTTCCCTCATCCTTTTTGCCTCGTCCTTGCCAAGGAGATCGAAGACGGATATGCTTATAGCAATACTTCTGACAAGGTCATAACCTAAAAGCAGGGTTGCCTGCTCAAGATTGTTTATCAAACCTGAATGCCAGAAGTACGGGGCATTGGCTATTGCAACCACCCTCTCGGAAAGGCTCTGGTCATGTTGAATTATTTCGGACAGATCAACAAATGATGAGTTTTCATCATTGATGGTCTCCAAAAGCCGTTTCATTACAACAGGTATGGTTGAAAGGGTTTTCAGGCTGCGGATGTCTTTTTGAATATCTCTCAATGGTTATCTTCCGGTGAATTGTCAAACAGGGTCTTGAACCTTCCAATACTTACAGGTTTTTCAAGTATCCTTATATTGCCTCTCTTCTTTAGCAACTCCACTTCAAATGAAAGAATATCACCGGTCAGCAGCCAAAGTCTGTTCTTATCAATAAATTCCTCTGCCTTCTGTATAAAGGTTATCCCGTTCATTTCCGGCATCCTGAAATCAACAAGCACAAAATCAAACTTTTCTTTAACCAGCAGATCAAGTGCCTTAAGAGGTGAGCACATAACCGTTGCTTTATGCCCCAGGAGTTCCAGAAACTCTCTGAATACATCAACAACAATTGCATCATCATCAACAACGAGGATACTCAATGACCCGTTCCCCTTTCCGGGATAACAGGTTTTTATTAACGGGAGTTCGATACGAAAACTTCTGCCCTTGCTCGAGAGCTTTAAATCCATCACTCCCCCGTGAATTTTGATAATCCTGTGGGCAAGGGGTGTACCGAGGCCCCTCATCTTTCCGGGAATATCGTGTGATTTAAAAATATCGACCATTTCGTCTGAGGAGTCAAGAATGGAGTCACTGAGCTTTAATACAGCCTTTCCCTCATGTTTGACGGTTGAGACCATAACCTGTTTCTCTCCATCATAGGCATCAAAGGACTTTATGATACCCAGGAGCATATGAAGCAGGGCCTGCGATAAAAGATGGAAGTCACCTTTAACGAACAGTGGTTCCTCGTACAGGCTTACAGAAACAGGAATATTCCTGGCCCTCATCTGATACTCCAACAATGATACAGCCTTCCTGACCATGCCGTTAAGGTCCAGGGTAACAGCCCCGGGGAGTTCTTTTTGAGGGCTGAATATCTTTAAGGGATTGCTATTTTCCATCATCCTTGTCTTTATGCGCAATAGTGAATAGTTCACCGGGCATCTAATGATACCCGGTGAAGAAGTCAGTAGCCGGAATCCAGAATCCAGAATTGATTTGGAATGTATGCCTCTAACAATTTACGTAATTTCTTCTAATTGATGCGCTTTTTGCCATACAATCAAATCTTGAAACTGTTTAGCTTTTTCTCTTTTCATTCTGACTCCTGACTTCTGTCTTCTGACTCCTTGTTGAAACATTTTCCTGTAACCAAACTATTACACGCAATACAGTTACCATTTTAGCAGAAAATTGAAAAATTAAAATTTCCGGCTGAAAATTTCCCATCGCCTCCCTTTGCCAAAGAGGGGCATAATCTCTCCCTTTGGCAAAGGGAGGTCAGGAGGAATTTTTCAAATAAAATAATATGTCCGCCGGAATATAAATCCCTGAAGTGTTTATGATATTATAATATATTGAATCAGGTTCAGAATGACCATACGGTCACTTTGTGGGCGGTTAGCTCAGTTGGGAGAGCGCCAGAATCGCACTCTGGAGGTCGGGGGTTCGACCCCCCTACCGTCCACCAGGGGGAAAAACCCTGCTGTTGCTGTTTTAACAAGCATCCTTCCTATCTTTTTGCTTCAGAAACCGCATCAGCCCGTGAGTCTTAAAACAGAGCTCCTGAGCTCTCCCAGACGGGTCAAAAATTCTTCCTTACTCCTGTGACCCATAAATATCCCTGCCAACTCAGCAATCCCTGAATCCTTTGCAATCACATTCTCCTCGTTTAATCTCAGGAAGGTCTCAAGCCTCCTGTAATACTCATAGGAATTAAAGAGGATTTCTCTCTCTCCGGCATTCAGTATCCCCTTTTTTGCCAGCCTGTTCATTGCCACCGGGGTGTTTTGAACCAGTATCTCCGGGCTTTCACGAACATGCTGAAGTTGTAAGAACTGGACATAAAACTCTATCTCCTCAATCCCCCCCGGCCCAAGCTTGATATCCATGCCCACTGCCTCCTGTGACAGCTCGCTGACTATCCGCTGTCTCATTGCATGGATATCTTCCCTCTTTACCTCTTTACCCCGCTGCATTAACACTTCCCTTCCCATTTCCATAAATGCCCTTCCAGCCCTCAAGTCTCCGGCAACAGGTCTTGCCTTCAGGAGTGCCTGCAGCTCCCAGGGGTGGGCGCTCCTGAGATAGTAGTTCCTGTATCCGGCGATATCCTTGATAAGTGCCCCCTTTGAACCATCCGGTCGCAACCTCACATCCACATTGTAGAGCATCCCCTTGTCGGTGTATGTGGTGAGGGTCTTTACCACACTCTCTGCAGTCCTTACTCCATCCGGAATATCCGAGAGGAAGATTATATCGAGGTCAGAGCCAAAGGTTAGCTCCCTTCCCCCGAGTTTTCCCAGGCCAATGATTGAAAAACCCTGATTATTATTTGTTCTCTCAAGGATTATCCCTATGATGGCGTCTGCAAGGTGTGAGAGATACCTCAGCAGGTCATGTATTGTGAGGACATCCATGAGGAAGAAGAGGCCCAGACGAATCTCTTCAGCCCTCCTGTACTCCCCGATAGACTCCAGAACCCCTGCTCCAAACCGGACATTCCTTCGTAGCTCTTCCTCCACCTGCTTCTTTGTCTTCCTTATAATTAATCCCTCCACCAGCGTATCAAGGTACCTGTTGCTGCTCAAAAAGACCCTTGACAGGTATGAACTGAGGGAGAAGAGCCTGACCATTGCATCAATCAGCCCCTTATGTTCCGCCACCCCTGTAAGGTATGCCTCTTTTTCTCCAAGCACTGCAATGAAACTCTCAAGTCCTTTTAAAACCCTGTCGGGACTTTCCGCATTAAAAGCCTTTTCCAGAAATTGCGGAACAACCCTTCTCAGGACGGCCCTTTCCTTCTGTGTTTTAAAAGTGCGCATCTGCTCACTCACCTTCCGCAGGTGTATAAGGCCTGCCTGTGGAGCCTTAACCCCCCTGAATAACAGATATCCCATGAGCTCATCATCCGCAAGGTCACCCTCAAGAAGTGTAAGAGCCTCGGCATGAAGGTCCTCTTCCGTGCCGAGCAGGGAGTTATACATATTCTTTACCTGCATACGCCTCAGACGCAGGTCTGCAAGAAATTCAGCGGCTGAGGAAACCCCCATCATCCTTGCAAGCACCTCCGTCTCCTGCCCGGATACCGGGAGAGTATGGGTCTGGAGGTCTTCTTTCATCTGGAGATAATGCTCAAGCCTCCTCAGATACAGATAGTTGTCCCAGAGTGTGGTGAGGTCCTCCTGCGGCACCAATTTCAACCATCTCAGCACCTGTATGGCGTTGAAGAGCCTGTGGGTCCTGAGCCCCCTGTTGTCACCTCCATAGATGAGCTGACTATCTCCCTGATACCGCCATAGCCGCGCTTTATGTCATCTCTTGAAAAGGTCAAATCTATCCTTTTCTTGAGCCCCCGTATCTCCTCTATTTCGGAGAAATCAAGGCTCTTCCTCCATACAAAGGGACTGATTGCCTCCATGAATTCCCGTCCAAGCCCCATGTCGCCGGCTATTGGCCTGGCCCTTATAAGCACCATCCGCTCCCACGTACGGCCCCACGATTCATAATATGTCCTGCAGGAATCAAGCGGCAGTGTCAGCTCCCCCTTCTGTCCGGCCTGAGCCTGAGGTCAACCCTGTATGTAATACCATCCTCTGTAGGGAGTGAGAGCATCCTGTTGAGGAGCTCCATAACCCTGCAATAGAATTCATGCTTGCTTATCCTGTTTACCCTTACACCTGAAGGGTTCAGGATGCCCGAAGTCTGACCGCTTCCCTGACTGTAGACGGAAATCAAGTCAACGTCGGAGCTGTAATTAAGCTCGGCTCCCCCTAATTTCCCGAGACCGATAACGGTAATTGCAGCATTTGCAGGCTCGCCGAACCTTCGGCAATTAATCCTGAGTGACCACTGAAGTGAGAGGGAGATAAGTGCCTCTGCAAGTAAAGTGAGCTCATCCATTGAGGAGAGTATGCCGGTTTCCCCTGCAATATCCCTGAGGGTAATCCTGAGCAGGTACCGCTTTTTAAACCCCCGCAGGGCCTTCATCATGTCCTTTAAATCCCACCGCTCATCAGGCGTAATTTCTGCATTTATCCTTTTAAGAAGCAAGTCCCTGGAGACAGGCATCTTTATCTCCTTCAGTGCAGCAAGAAGTTCCTCCGGGTTGGCAATACAATAAATTGCAAGAAAGCGGCTTGCAGCAAAGAGCCTGCAGATATCCGCAAGATATGGAAGAAAGGGTCCTGCCGGTATGAGCTCAAAGAGACTGAGAGTATTCCTCTCCGCCCTTACCGGATCAGGCGTATCAAGAGAGAGTTCCTCTATCCTTTTATGCAATCCTTCATCGATCGGCATGGCCTCTTATCCTCTCATATCTGCGTATATCTGCGAAAATCTGCGGCCTATTTTTAATCTTTAGTCCTGTCCTGATTGAATTTAGATTTCCTTAAATGCTAACATATTCAGTCTCTAATTGATAATTTGACGGGGTGAAAAGAGAGTTAGGGAGTTCAGGAGTGGCGGAGTTGAGGAGTACATTGCTTCATGATAAGAAAGAGATATTTTTAGTTTTACAAGATCGTGAGTAATCTTGAAGTAATCGTGAGGCAAAAGAGAAAGTCTCTGAGCTTCACGATGCCTTCACGATAGACTCAAGATAAGGATTTAGGCTGCACTATGACGGAAATTTTACCATTCAGAGGAATCCTTTACGATACCCATAGGGTTAAGGGCGAAGACGTTGTCTCGCCCCCTTATGACGTCATCACCCCTGAATTAAGGGATGCACTTTATGCTAAAAGCCCCTGCAATATTGTAAGAATCGATTTCGGAAAAGACCTTCAGGGAGATAATGATTCAGAAAATCGCTATACCAGGGCCGGCAAATACCTTAATGACTGGTTATCTAAGGGGGTTTTGAAGGAAACCGAAAATCCAGCTTTCTATCTTTACGAGGCAGAGTACACCGTGGAAAATGAAAAGAAGGTAATGAGAGGGCTCTTTGGCAGGGTCGGGATAACGGAGCTATGTAACGGCATATACCCCCATGACATTCAAAACCAAAGGCAGACAGGTTAACCCTCATGCACCACTGTAATGCCAACCTGAGCCCTGTCTTCTCTATCTATAACAGTCAAAGGAGGGGATACCTTGATATCTTTGACAGGTGCCTTTCAACTCCCCCCTGCATAGCAGTCGCGGACCTCATGGGTGCAGAGCACAGGATGTGGATAATCGACGACCCTGATGACGTCAGGGTGATCAGGGAGGAACTGAAAGGGACCCCCATATATATAGCTGACGGCCATCACAGATATGAGACGGCCCTTACGTATCAGAAGGAGATGAAGGCAAAAAACCCTGCACATACAGGCTCCGAGCCCTACAATTATGTCATGATGTACCTTGTAAACATGGTTGACGGGGGGCTTACAGTACTGCCGGCCCACAGGCTTGTCAGGGAATTGGCAGATACCGGGGCATCCGGATTTCTGAAACATTTGGAGCAATTCTTTGAAATCAGGTCAATAGATGCCGACAGGGACATCACTTCGGAAATAGCCGGGCTTGAGCATGCCATTGGGGTTGCAGTTCATGGGGAGCGCAAACACTTTATCCTCCTTTACAGGGGCAAAGACCTTACAGATGTTCCGGAACCACTGAGAGGGCTTGACGTAACGCTTCTGCATGATTTAATCTTTAAAAAGTTGTATAATGTTCACGGGGTTGACTATGAAATGGACCCTGGAGTCTGTCTTTCGAAGGTAAGGGACGGCAGCCGTCAGGCGGCATTCTTTCTTAATCCCACAAGGGTGGAGGATATGGAAAGAGTGGCTCGTGCCTGTCTGAGAATGCCTCCAAAGTCAACATACTTTTTTCCAAAAATACTCACTGGTTTTGTTATAAACAGGCTTCAGTAGAGGTAGGCAGCAGGTAGTCTCATTTGCTGCAGTTATTCCTGACTGCTTACTAAATAAAGGAGGCTTTGTCTCCTTAAAAAGTTCAGATTCCTTGATACAAGGAGGGGAGTATGGCGGTTAAAATTGGAATTAACGGGTTCGGAAGGATAGGACGGAATTTCCTGAGGACATCCATAGCCCAGTCAGACTTTGAAATTGTTGCCATCAATGACCTTACTGATGCTGCAACACTGGCACACCTTCTCAAATACGATTCTGTTCACGGGAGATTCTCAGCCGATGTCTCTGCAACCGGCAACTCCCTGATCGTCAACGGACGTGAGATAAAAGTAACGGCAATAACCGACCCGGCAAAACTTCCATGGAAAGATGACGGCGTGGAGATAGTGATAGAGTCAACCGGCAGGTTTACCGACAAGGCATCGGCTTCGAAACACCTTGATGCAGGTGCCGGCTGGGTCCTTATATCCGCACCGGCAAAAGAGCCTGACATAACCGTATGCATAGGGGTGAATGAAGAAAGCATTGATATTCAGAAACACAGGGTAATATCAAACGCCTCCTGTACAACCAACTGCCTTGCCCCTGTGGCAAAGGTATTGAATAATGAGTTCGGGATCATCCGTGGTCTGATGACTACAATCCATTCATACACCAATGACCAGAGGATCCTGGACCTGCCGCATAAAGACCTCAGGAGGGCAAGGGCTGCTGCCATGAACCTGATACCAACCACGACCGGTGCAGCCAGGGCGGTCGGCCTTGTGCTCCCCGAGCTGAAGGGCAGGCTTGACGGTATGTCCATAAGGGTCCCCACGCCCAATGTGTCACTAATTGACCTTGTTGTTGAGGTATCCGGGGATACCACTACAGAGGAGATCAACGGGGCACTGAAAAATGCAGCTGAAGGCCCATTAAAGGGAATCCTCCTGTACTCGGAGGCACCCCTCGTCTCAATAGACCTCAACGGTAATGACCATTCATCCATACTTGATGCAACACTGACAAAGGTTATAGAGAAGAGGATGATAAAAGTCCTTGCGTGGTATGATAATGAGTGGGGTTACAGCAGCCGGCTGAGGGATCTGGCACAGTATATCATTAAAAACCGGTAAAGATTTTGTTGTATATTAAGGTTGTAATTTAATATAGTCTGCAGTTGACGATAGGAGGCAATGATGGCAACTGAAATCAGTCCTGCTCCAATAAGGGACATCCTTAATAAACTTACCATACAGGACTTTGACCTCAAAGGCAAAAGGGTATTTATTCGTGTTGATTTTAATGTCCCACTTGATGAAAACCTTAACATTACCGATGACCGGCGTATCCGCTCCTCCCTTGCTACCATCAACTACGCTATTGATGAGGGGGCAAAGGTTATACTCGCCTCACATCTCGGCAGACCGAAGGGCAAGGTTGACCCGCGTTACAGCCTTGCACCTGTTGCGAAGAGGCTCAAGAGGCTTCTCAACAAAGATGTTACTTTTGCACCTGACAGTATTGGGCCGCAGGTCAAAAATATCATTGACAAGATGCAGCCGGGCGATGTGGTCGTACTTGAAAACCTGAGATTTCATGAAGGTGAAGAGAAAAACGACGAAGAGCTGGCAAAGGCCCTTGCCTCCCTGGCGGACTACTATGTCAACGATGCTTTTGGGACTGCCCATAGAAACCACGCATCCATTGTAGGTATCCCGAAATTCCTCCCTGCTGCAGCAGGTTTCCTGCTTAAAAAAGAGATAGAAAACCTTAAGGGTGTTGTAAATAATCCGGTCAGACCCTTTGTCTCCATCCTTGGCGGTGCAAAGGTATCCGGCAAAATAGGCGTGCTTGAAAACCTCGAGTCAAATGTAGACAAGGTACTGATTGGCGGCGGCATGGCCTTTACATTTATAAAGGCAATGGGATACGAAGTGGGTGATTCGCTTGTAGAGGATGATATGGTGGAAACAGCCCAGAGGATCAGGACTAAACTGAAAGACAGGGGTGTGAAATTCTATCTTCCCGTAGATTGTGTAATAGCACAGAGTCTTGACCCCGGGGCTGAGACGAAGATAGTGACTACCATCGAGATTCCAAAGGAGTGGAAGGCCCTTGACATCGGACCAGCCACTGCAAAGCTCTTCTCCGAGGCTATTCAGAATGCAAAGACCATACTCTGGAACGGACCAATGGGTGTCTTTGAAATTGATGCCTTCGCGGGACATTTGCCGTAGCCCGCGCAATAGCAGATGCCTATGCCCTCACCATTGTAGGCGGCGGAGACACAGACCTTGCAGTTCACAGGGCAGGGGTCTCCGACAGCATATCATTTATCTCAACCGGAGGCGGCGCAACATTGCAACTCCTCGAAGGCAAAGAACTTCCGGGGATTGCCGCCCTTACCGACAAGAAGAGCAACTGAAGAATCGGGGTTTTAAAACCCCTTGAGTAAACCACCGTGCGGAAAAGACCGCAGGGTGGGGTGTGAGGTCCTGTCTGACATAAGAGCCGATAATCTCGTTAATTTTCAATTTGTCCATAAAGAACTATAATCTGTTGAAATATAAAGAAAATAAATTCTGAATTAACTATGCTGGACCTGCGGAATGCAGGCTCTACAGAGATATGATTCCAAGCATATCTATTCAAATATGAGGCACCTTGGTAGAATAGGGCTCTTTGTTGCAACCATCAGGAAATTCCTTGTAAACCTGAAACGTCATCAGGGGGGTATTGTTTAATGGGCTTGAGAAAGCACTTGACAGATATATGAGCACAAGAGGAGAGTCAGTGTTTTAGATGGTAAAGCCATCGGAGTCTGAGAAGAGGCTTAAATCATTAAGCGAAGACCTCTTACTTTATGTTAAAATACAAAATTAAAATATTTTTTTAATAAAATTAAATAGTTATGCAGGCGAGACACTGCCTCAATAAACTAAATAGAGTCTGTGTATAAAGTCGAACCGTTGCTGTTTTCTGTTTCTGTCATTCCGGCTTGTCCGGAATCGTTATTTAAGAAGGATTCCCGACTCGCTTCACTTGCGGGAATGACAGATAACCGCAGTTTATATACAGACACTAACTAACTGGCGATGCACAATATCCCTTTAAATGAACGTATTATTTTTGCGTTAGATTTTTCCGACCCGGAAGAAGCCAAGGAATGGGTTGAAAAAATTGACCGTAAAATCAAGTTCTTTAAAGTCGGGCTACAACTTTTTCTTGCTGGCTGGTGGCCGGTTATTGACCATATTGTTAATCGTGGCAACAAAGTCATGGTCGACCTTAAATTTTTTGATATACCGGAAACTGTCAACCTGGCTGTCCAGCAACTGAAAAATCGAGGTGTTACATTTACGACGATACATGGCAATGACCCAATCATAGAAGCAGCTGTAAAAGAAAAAAACGGTTTAAAAATATTAGCGGTGACAGTCCTTACCAGTTTTGATGAATCAGATATGGTTGAAATGGGTCTTACCAAAACCGTTGAAGACCTCGTTTTGATTCGCGCCAAAAAGGCATTAATTTTGGGTTGTGACGGTATCGTATCTTCACCATTAGAGGCATCAACATTAAGAAAAGATTTTGGTTCAAATTTTATCATAGTTACCCCTGGTATTCGCCCTGGCTTGAATCGCGATATTGAGAAAGATGATCAAAAGCGTGTAGCTACCGCAAAGCAAGCCATCATAAACGGTGCTGATCATGTTGTTATAGGCAGACCAATCAGCACTTCCCCAGACCCTCTATCGACTATTAATACAATCCAGAAAGAAATTGCTGATGGCCTTGCCAAGGCCACTGTATAGTCATTACAATTACATAAATAGCAACTTAGGGAACGTTGACTAACTATACTATAGTAATGTAGTCAGAGGGCAGTAATTGCAAAAACAACGACTACATTCTGGAATTAGAGTCAGGCAGCCGGAGGAGCAGGGTGTCTGAGGCAAGGTCGCAGATAGTTTGCAGGTTGATCGAGGCTTATGGGATTCCATTGGCGGAGGTTGCTCGGCAAACAGGAGTTTCTACCTCTGCTGTATGTAAGATAATAACAAGATAGCATATGTTCTATAGTTTTCTCCCTCTTAACTTGCCGGGTTAACATAGAGAAAGGAACTTATAATATGACAATAAAGAATTACAAACATCCAATTCTCTTTTATAGTCTATCTATAATTATTCCATGAATATTCTGGTTTACCGCGGGATACATTAGTCACATAACTCCTTATGTTAGGATTTATTGGTTTATTAAGCCCAATGATAGTGGCTTTTTGGCTAATGTCTAAGGACTCCGATTTACGGAAAGACTTTTTTAAAAGATTTTTCAATTTTAAATCAATTAAACCAATCTATCTTTTTTTAACATTTTTTCTTATGTTAGCAAGTATCTTGCTCGCTCAAGCTATATCTTTACTATTCGGTTATAGTACTTCTCAGTTCGTTATAAATTGAATGAATGAATTGGCAATAAAGCACGAACCGCCAAGACAGGCTATACGTAATGCACGGTAGATGTGTGTTTGAAATCTGCTTCCTGTATTCTGAAAAACTTTACAGACCTTTCCCTAATCATCTTTTTTATCTGAAACTCCTGCTCTTCTTTGCTTTGCCTCTTTTTCCACCTCTCTCCGAGAATTGCTGTATAAAAAACAGTTCCGTTGCTTTTTGTTCTTGAAATATGCCATAATGAAAACACCTCGGAAGTTTTTGGCGAGTAGAAAGCCGCAGAAGCTTTTGATTTTGCGGCTTTTTTGTTTACTGACGTTGAATTTCAGTTAAGAGGAGGGGTTGCGGATAGCTATCGGTTAATAACATCGGTTTGATGATGATTATTTAATAAAAGTATAGTTTTTAATAAAATCAAACGAAGCATATCAGTATTGTTTTATGCTTTCCATCCATAATCAGGATGATGGCAGTGACCCGGTGCAGAAAAGTCGGATTCCGGGTACCATTACAAGGAGAAAGGAAATCAGGCAATTGGAGATAAGAGTTAACGGACATATAGATAAGGCCATCAGGCTCCTTAAGCGGGTGGCAGAGAAGGAAGGTCTCTTCAGAGAGTTGAAGAAAAGACGTTTTTATGAAAAACCTTCAGTTAAAAAGAGAAGAAAGCAGAGGGAGGCCCAAAAAAGAGAAGGATTAAAAACGCCAGGATGAGAAGGCAGTATAAATAGAGCAGTGGCCCTATTTAAGAGAAGTATATCTAATTGAAAAGAGTAATATTTCACCCCGGGGATAACAGAGAAAAAACCATGAAACAATTAAACAATAGATTTTTGTTGAAAACCTCTTGGATAAAGTTTGAAATATCCCGTTTTTTGTTTAAAAATCTCTGCAATTTCGGCGGTGGGTTGGATTATTACGAAAAAAAGGAGAAAAATGTATAAGAGATTTTACAATTTTGATCTCTCGGACGAAGTGCTTAACGCACTCTCTGAGATGGGGTTTGAAAAACCAACGCCTATACAGGAGAGCGCAGTTCCTCCGGCAATGGAGGGGCTTGATATTATAGGCCAGGCACAGACCGGTACAGGAAAGACCGCAGCATTCGGTATTCCTATTATAGAAAAAGGGAAAAGGGGCAAGGTTCCATATGCAATCATCCTTGCACCAACACGTGAGCTTGCAGTGCAGGTAGCACAGGAGCTGAACAAGATCGGCAAGAACAAGGGAATACTCTCGGTTCCTATTTACGGCGGTCAGTCTATTGATAGGCAGATACGCTCTCTGAAGAAGGGTGTTGATGTTGTTGTTGGTACACCTGGACGTGTGCTGGACCATATCCGCAGAAAGACGCTTAACCTTAAGAATATCCAGACCCTGGTCCTTGATGAAGCCGACGAGATGCTCAATATGGGTTTTATTGATGATATTGAGACTATCCTGAAGGAGATCCCTGCAGAGAGGCAGACCATGTTGTTTTCAGCTACCATGCCTAAAGAAATAATACGTATAGCCGCTAAATACATGAATAACCCAAAGAAGGTTGCGGTGGATGCAAAGAACATGATTGTCCTGAAGATAAAACAGGTCTTTTATGAAGTCAGGGAGGAATACAAGATAAAGGCCCTTACAAGATTGCTTGATGTTGAAGATCCTTCCCTTACCCTGGTCTTCTGCCATACAAAGAGGGAAGTGGATGAGGTAGCAGGCAAACTCCAGCAGATGGGATACTATGCAGGGGCAATACACGGGGATTTCACGCAGTCGCACAGGGATGAGATGATGGATAAATTCAAGAAAGGTGATATCGAGAGGGGACTGGATATTACCGATGTGTCCCATGTGGTTAACTACAGCATACCTCAGAACCCTGATAGTTACATCCACCGTATTGGAAGGACCGGAAGGGCAGGTAAATCCGGTATTGCGATTACCTTTGTTACCCCAAGAGAGTACAGACAGTTGAGACTCATAGAACGGTCTGCAAAAACACGAATTGAAAAGGCAAAGTTGCCCACCAGGGATGAGGTCAGGAGGGCGCGTGAGCAGGAAATACTTGATGAGATTGATGATATAATTAAAGATGAAAATCATTCCGGCTATTTAGCCATGGTAGACGAGCTTTCCAGCAGGTATTCCCAGCGTGATATAGCTGCATCTGCCCTGAGTCTTATCTTTTCGGATATGGAATCCGATGAGGAAGATGAAGTCGGGTTGTCTGATTTAACCTCAGCAAAGAACTATGTAAGACTCTTTATGACCGTTGGCAAAAGAGACAGGGTGAAGGTTGCCGACATCGTCAAGTCTATTGCCTCGGGTGCAAATATCCCTGGCAAAAAGATCGGGAATATCGCGCTCTTTGATAAATTCAGCTTTGTTGAAATTCCTCATGATCTTGCGGACAAGGTGATAAGTTCTGTGGATAATTCCGTTCTGAACGGCAGGAAGATACGCGTACAACCTGCCAGGGCAAAGAAGTCCGTGGCTCTTGATAGTGTAAGGGCAGTATAGTTAGA
>QIJG01000104.1 GCA_003232715.1 Nitrospirota bacterium | reverse complement strand
CAGCGTATTTCCAACCTTGTCATATGTAATTGTTATTTTTTCCATATTCTTTCTCCTTCTTTGATTTTATCAGTTATATAAGCTGTTATTATAAAGCCTTCGCCGTTTAGGTATCTTACCACAACACAAATGTAATATCTTTCATGCGGCGGAAGCACTTGGAGGAGTTGCCATAATGGACCAAAGTGTTACATTTCACAGATAAGGTGAGAAGAGCCAGGCGATCCCGTCGCGTAATTTAATCGGAAGCCTCCGGTTCCTTATCTCTTTTAGAGTTACCCGATGAGCATCCTTCAGCTTTGTATCTATGAGTGAATTCATTTCAGCAGCCAACCCGTGATCATAACACTCCACATTGAACTCAAAGTTTAGCAAAAAACTCCTGGTGTCCATGTTTGCAGAACCGAACAAGACCCAAACATCATCTACGAGCATCAGCTTCGTATGATCAAAAGGAGGTGCGGTCAGCCAGACACGGCATCCATGTTCCAGGCACTCCAGGAGCAGGTTAGTGGATGCCCACTTGACTATCCGCAGGTTATTTACCTGCGGAAGGATAATTTGCACATCTACCCCGCGCATTGCAGCAACATTCAGCGATGTAGTCAGGGTAGAATCAGGAATAAAGTATGGGGTCACGATCCGCACGGACCTTCTTGCACAGGCAAGCGCACCATGGACGGTCCAGAGCAACTTCTCGAAATCTTCATCAGGTCCGTCAGGAATGCCGCGTGCTACTACAGTGCCCTTTGGTTCAATACATGGAAACCACTGTTCGCCCTGCATGGACTCACCTGTACAAAAGGCCCAGTCTTCGGCAAAGTTTTCCTGCAAATGTGCAACAACAGGGCCCTCCACATGAAAGTGCAGGTCCTGCACAGGATACCCGGGGTTCTCCATCAGCATATGCCCCTTCCGTATATTCATACCTCCCGTAAACCCTGTTTTCCCATCTACCACGAGGATCTTGCGGTGGTTCCTGAGATTGATATACGGCATCCTCCAGGGTAGAGAGGTTGGGAGAAAGCGTGCAACAGTAATGCCTGCACGTTGCAACATACGTGTCATCGAAGGCCATGAATATCGTGCTCCCACGTCATCGATAATCACCCGCACATCCACCCCGCGACCTACAGCGCGGGCAAGGGCGTCGAGAAACAGCCTGCCTGCCTTGTCGTTGTCGAAAATGTATGTAGAAAGGGTGACGGAATGCTCTGCCCCGTCGATGGCCCTGATCATTGCCGGATAGGCAGTATCGCCATTGACAAGAGGGGTAATCCTGTTACCCTGCAAGAGGGGTTTGTGTACGATTCCTTCCACCAGCCGGGACAGGGAGATGAACCGTCTGTTCTGATGGAGCACTTGATCAGTGTCAACCTTGCATTGATATTTACTCATACACTGAGAACGCGGCAGACGACTCTGATCACTGCGTAAGGCCCTGGCACGCCGCCTGATGCGGTTAATCCCAAAGAGGAGATAGAGTAGAGCCCCGAGGACGGGATCACCCCAACCCAGGCTACTGCTGAACGTGCATCCCGCTTGTGCAAAACGGCATGACCTGAAGCCGTAACCGTGACAAGCAGGGTAAGCCCCCCGGCAATATGAGGCCAGATTTCATCTAAAAAACTCAACATTGTCAAATTAACGCTTCTTTACTCGGTCATGCGCTGTTTTACCTCAGCCTTTCTATATCTCTGTCTGTACCAAGAACGACCAGGACATCATCTTTTTTTATCACATCTGTAGGCAGGGGGTTGATGTTCCAGGTCTCTTTCTCTGTCTCATTAATCCTGTAGCTTCTCTTTATTGCGATTATATTTATGCCGTATTCCGCCCGGAGGTTGGTATCTTTTATAGTCTTGCCCCTCAGGGACTTCGGTGTCGGCAGTTCAACAATGCTGTATTCAGGAGAGAGTTCTATATGTTCAAGAAATTCCGGTTTTATCAAACTACGGGCAACCCTCTGTGCCATATCCCTTTCAGGATGTACAACCCTGTCAACCCCGAGGTTGGCAAGGACCCTTCCGTGAAGGTCATTTACGGCCTTTGCTATGATCTCCTTGATGCCCATCTCCTTGAGTATCATAACCGCCAGGATACTCGCCTCAACATTTTCTCCTATACTCACCACAGCCACATCCACACTCTGAACGCCTGCCTCCTTCAATGCAGCCTCATCTATTGCATTCATCTGGATTGCAAGGGTTACATGGTCTGCGATTGCCCTTATCTTATTCTCGTTTCTGTCTATTACTATTACGTCACAGTTGCTTTCAGCGAGGGTCAGTGCTACTGCTGAACCAAACCTCCCAAGCCCGATTACTGCAAATTGTTTTTTCATCCTATCATAATCCTCCCTTCCGGATAGCGGATTCGTTCTTCTTTCTGTCCGAGCAGGGCCATAAAGAGGGTTAAAGGACCAAGCCTTCCGGCAAGCATTGTGAATATTATTATAATCTTTGAGGGATCAGAAAATGTTGCACAAAAACTCCTTGCCCCTCCGTCACCGGTTGACAGCCCCACTGTTCCAAAGGCCGAGACCACCTCGAACATGGTCTTCTGAAACCCTGTATGTTCTATATCGATGATTACCAGTGTTATGATATTTATAAAAATCACCGCAAGGGCAAGGACAACAAAAGATCTAGATATCAGTGCTTCCGGCACCCGTCTCTTGAACATAACCGTATCCTTTCTCCCCTTTATTGTAGACCATAGATTCATAATCACAACAGTAACCGTCGTGGTTTTTATGCCGCCGCCCGTGCCTCCAGGTGAAGCCCCTATGAGCATCAGGATGATGGTGAGAAAGATGGTTGCAGGCTGAAGAACGGAATAATCGATCGTGTTAAACCCCGCCGTTCTCGCAGTAACTGAGGCAAAAAGGGAGGTGAGGACGGTTTCAAGGCTGCTCGGACCTGAAGCTGCAAAGAAGTATCTTCTCTCATTAAAATAGAACAGAAAGGCGCCAACAATAATCAAAAAAGCTGTTGATATGAGGACAATGAGTGTGTGAAGCATCAGCTTTTTTTGCCTCTTTTTCACCCATCCGTAAAGGTCATCAACGACCAGAAACCCTATCCCTCCGAGGACGATGAGGCTCATAATAGTAAGATTTATGGTAACATCACCCCTGAAGCGTATCAGGCTGTCCTGGAAAAGACTGAACCCCGCATTATTAAAGGCAGAGACGGAATGGAATACTCCTTGAAAGACGGCCTCCTTTAACGGGAATTCCTTCAGAAACCTCAGGGTTAAAATCACAGCCCCGGTGCCTTCCGCCAAAAACACAAAAAGGAGCATCCCTTTCATAAACCTGATAATGCCTTCAAGAGTTGCTATATTCAGGGATTCCTTTATAAGAATTCGCTCGGAGAGCCCGATCTTTCTGCCGATCAGGAGGGCCAGAAAGGTCGCCATTGACATGTAGCCCAGTCCTCCGATCTGAATAAGTACGAGGATGACTCCCTTGCCGAACAAGGTGAAATCAACCAGCGTATTTTTTACTATCAGTCCTGTGACACAGACAGCAGATGTGGAGGTGAAAAGGGCATCGGTTACAGTGATCCCCTGTGTCGTAGAATAGGGAAGCATGAGGAGAGCGGTTCCCAGCAGTATCATACCGGTAAACCCGAAGACAAGGAGTTGGTGAGGGGATAGCTTTCTGGATGTATATTCGTCTTTCATTGTGGGATATTATACCAGCTTGTCACATTCTTTTAGTCTTGCCTTTCTCTTTAGTCATCTTTGAACATAAAGGGTTTCTTGATTACAAGGATCGGATGGTTAACTTTGTTGATTATGCTTCCGACGACGCTTCCAATAAAGAGTCTCTTTAACCCTGTTCTGCTCTCGCTGCCCATAATGGTTACATCAGGGCGTATGGTCCTGTTGAGGTCAATCAGGATATTGGGAATTATGCCATCTCTTACTATACCTTCTGCATATACTCCTCTCTTCCGGGCCTGATTCACTATCTCTGTTACCATTTTTTTCCTTTCGTCAGCCATTTTATCGAGGAGCTTAGGTGCATGTATCTGGACCTCCTCATGAAAAGCAACCACTGACAGGATAAAAAGCCTGCCCTTGAACCTTTCGGCAATCTCTATAGCCATTTCTGTGGCACTCTCCGCCTTCTCTGAACAGTCGGTTGCAAGCATAACTCTGTCCCACTTCAAATAGTGAACTCCCGTGGGTAGCACAATACAGTTGTTCTTGCTGTATCCAACAACTTCTGATGCAATGCTTCCCATGGGGCCTTTAAGGGTAGGGGTTAATATTAAGAAATCAGCTTCAGATTTGTCTATAGCCCGGGTAATCTCCTCCAGGGTATTGCCCACTATAACCTCTATCTTTAGCGAGACGTTAGTACCATATCTTTCGGATAGGGTTTTGATCCGTTCCCCGGCCTCCTTTATGAAGTCATCCCGGATCATTCGGGCAATAGCGCCAACGGCGCCAATTGCCATAGTGGTGTTCTTGATAACCTTTTCATCTATAACCCGGATAACCTTTATGGATGCATTTATCAGGTCTGCCCACTGGATCGCAGAAATCAACAGGTTTTCTGTATTGCTTGAGTTGTCAAGAACCAATATCTTTGAACGCTTTTTCATTGTTAAATTATAACCTAATTTGAGCGATTCAGCTGTTGGAATCCTAGAAAAAAGTTGGGATAAATTTTAAAAGCAAAAACAAAAAACAAGGAACACACTGAGGTGTCAGCAATTCACGGCAAACTTATAACGCTTTGAGATTGCTTCGTTTCACTCACAATGACAGAAAAGGTTTTCGTAATATCATCGTGAGGATCGTTAGCGATGAAGCAGTCCTGCACTGATTTTCACCGTGAATCGCTGCAGAGGTGTTTATCCCTGCGTGTTTCTCTTGATGGGGTGGAGTGGGGTAAGTATAATTTATACCGCTATAATTTTATACCATATTTCAACACTCGTTAAAATTATCAGGAGAGTGAGTGAGTATCTCAGAATCAGTGCCGGGGTTTTCTTGCTCACAAGACTGCCTAACTGGGCAGATGGGACTGAGCTGATAATGAGAGCCAACGCCAGCAACCAATCTACCTGTCCTGTAACCATTTTACCGATAGCACCTATAACTGCACCGATGAGTACTACTCCAAGGCTGGTACCTATAGTAATTCTTATAGGGATTCTGAGGACGTAAATCATCACCGGGATCAATATAAACCCGCCGCCGGCACCAACCATACCTGCCAGGCCTCCGATTATTATTCCAAGTATAGCGGCGAGTGGTTTGTTAAACTGAATGTCATCAGGCCTGGAAATATTTTCAGAACCCTCAGACTTCGGTGGTATGAACATCATCAAAGCTGCTATCACCGCTATAAAGCCAAATGCAATCATCAACACCTGGTTGCTCATATACTTTGAGATTATGGAACCAACCCCCGAACCAATCGCCATAGCTATTCCCAGTGTATATATCAGCTTCATGCTGACAAATTTATTTTTTCTATGTCGGGCAACACCGGATAAAGATGCAAATACCACCTGAATCATGGACAGTCCGGCAACTGCTTTCATCGAAAGTACACCTACCCCCAGTATTTTCGGAACAGTTAACATGAGAGGGATCATGATAATTGCCCCTCCAAGTCCCAGCAGACCTGAGAGGAAACCACCTACAACCCCGAGGGTCAACAATACATTGAACATGCCCATTTTTCACTGCCTCCTTTTACTTGCCTTCAGCGTGCTTTATCAGGATATTCAATCCATGGCTTTCCTCACTATCAAAAACCCTGTTGCCATCGGATATTGCTTCACTCACAGAACTCTTCAGGATCTCTCTTGCAGTCTCAAATTCACCGGCCTCTGCAAATGCTACTGCCGCCATCTCACCTTCAAATCTCTTTAATAGTTTTCTTAAGACCTTCATTTTTGTTCCTCCTTCTTGATACCTACTGGGCACCTGCAGTCCTTGACATAGTCACAATAGGTCTTGTTATATACTTTCTTAATTTCTTCATGCTGATAGCCTTGCCATTGTCCATTAGTGAAGGGCTGAGTATTACCATCTCGATACTTGCCTTATCCTGCATGACACCCCTTATTGCAGAGATGAGATCGCCTGTAGCGAGTCGATAATCCACAAGCATTTCAGGGTCGGAGCATTCTTGCCCCAGCAAAGCAACCTTCCTGCTTGCATCTGCCTTTATAAAGGCGTCCTCTTCGTTAATAATCTGTTTCGCAGTTTCAAACTCGCCTGCCTCGGCAAGGGCAGCCGCTGCCATATCATCTTCAAATCTCTTCAGGATGTTTTTATCGTGGTACAACAGAATATATATACCCCCCTTCACTATTTTTGACAGCTCCATTGCATATGAGAACCCATCCCTGAAATTCTCATCTTCTTTTGTTACGAATAAAACCCTGCCTTTCATGCGCCTTCTCCTTTCATGTAGGTTACTCAATCGCTGCTAACATATAATCAAATCTGATGCCAACAGCTAATGGGTTGATTTTAAAGGACAATTTAAGGATGAGGTATGGCGTGAGGTGTTTCATTTTTGAACGGGCCTGAACGGTTTTGGGTGGGTCGACCGGGGAATATCCCGTTTTGATTAAGTCTGCCGGTCAACAGAAGGAAATATGAAAAGGAACACAGACCTTAATCCCCTGTTTGGAAAACGGGGAGGTTGGCTGACCCTTACCCGGCTGACCCTTACCCGGCTGGGGCTTGCACCCGGCAAGAAGCACCAAGCTTTGCTTTGGCGCACTAACGTTGCAAATTACCCGGAGCTTTTTGCCGTTCACATGACAGTATTGTCATGCTATTTTTTATTTAATCCTTATATTGTGTTTTTTTATTTCTGCCTTTAAATATTTTTGTTGCTCCTTATCGGCAGCTTTCATCGCTATTGAATACACCTTTTTTGAAAATGACTCATAACTGTCTTTACGAATTAAAGGAATGGTCATCATTGCATAGTCATCCGGCTTTTTGG
>QIJG01000293.1 GCA_003232715.1 Nitrospirota bacterium | reverse complement strand
ATAGGGTATAGCATATGAGTACATCCGATATTCATGAACCCACAAACTGGTACGTTATCTACACAAAACCCTCACAAGAGGATCTTGTTGCAAAATACCTCCAAACAGCCAACTTTGATGTCCTGAATCCTGCTCTCCGGAAAAAACGTTTCTATAAGGGACGGCTGAAACTGATTGTGGAAAAACTCTTTCCCTGCTATGTTTTTGCCAGATTTAACCCTGAAAGAGACTATCGCCTCATCAAGTACACAAGGGGTGTCCGTTATGTTATCGGGAGCAGATCCGGAACACCCTATATGGTGGATAAGACAATAATAGACTCTATCCACGCAAGGATGAAGGACGGGTTCATTGACCTGTCAGCCAAGGAGCTCAAGCCGGGAGACAGGCTTATCATAACAGACGGCCCCATGGCCGGCTTTGAAGGTGTCTTTTTATGCGAACGGCCAAAGGACAGGGTACTTATATTGCTCAGAGAGGTCTCCTGCCGTCTGGAAATAGAGAAGCAATCCGTATCACTTGTATCCAAATAGCATATCCCCGTCACAACACCTTCCATTCGTCCCCTCATAATCAGCGTCTGCGTATAAACTCAATTTTCCTGTTTGTCATCCCGATCCCCAATCCATCATTCCGGCAGTGTCCTTTAGCCGGAATTTTTATCTAATACAGTATTGCGATATTCTTAACCTAACAAGGGCTATGTTTACAAAATAAAAGAATAAAAGCAATAATATAGCAAATACCATTTCGAAGGCTATAAAATGGCAACAGATACAAAAGGAATAGTAAAAGATGCATTGAAACTTTCACCTTTAGAAAGAGCAAATCTGGAAGAGATACAGGCTTGGTGTGAATCTTTGGATGACCTCTGGACTTCGGTACAGCCTGGCGGGTGTGCTTTTCATCCAGCTTTGGACAGGACTGCCGGAAGGCAACATTCTCTCTGCCAATTGTGTCTATGGCATAACATTGTTGTTTGATAAACGAGTGCCTTATTTCTTATCCCCTTTATGCGGCAAGAGGTATCTCTGCATTAATTTTGTCCCACGGAACGTATATTCTCTTGGTCTTATCCTGGCAAATTAAGCCTACTTGTTTTAACAACTGGACATCCTGATACACATTCTTATAGTCGCGCTTTAATACTTTGCTCAGGTGTCGGATACTGGTGCTGCCGTGGGAATGTAAGACTTGGAGTAAAGCAATTCTACGTTTGGATAGAACCTTGAAGAATGTAGCGGGATCCAGAAAATAGAGACGTTCTTCCGGGACTTTTATTTCATCTTTTTCTGCTCTATGCCAAGCCTCGATAAATTCTTTATTCACCTGCTCTTCCGTAGAAATACCTATTTTTATGTTTTTTTGTTTTTCTTTCATCCTGACCTCCGGAATCTATCTATGTCTTTTTGAAAGTCCTCAATTAATTTTTCAACTTCGGCGTATATTTTACCATATCTGCATGTCAGGTCCCTCCCGATACCAAATCAAAACAGAACATGACTCTTTATGAACAGGCTGAATTCACTGGAAACAAAGCTTCTGTATCAGCTTGATTGTATATTCCCTATGAGTATCAAGGGATTCCGGAGATTCATGAATTGTATATTTTTGTTGACAAAAATAGAATTATCGTATATTATTAATCTATGTTGCAGAGACTATTTTCCTCAACTGTAAGGGCCGATATCCTGGCGTTGCTTTTGAATAACCCGAACGAGAAGTTCTATGTTCGGGAGATTGCAAATATTCTGCGAAAAAATCCATCCGGAGTCAAGAGAGAACTTGATAACCTTGAGAAGATGGGCATACTCGTCAGTGAAAGGGTTGCCAATCTGAGATATTTTCAGGCGAACACAAATTCCCCCTTTTTCCCCGAGCTCAGAAATCTGATAACAAAATCACTTGGCCTGCCGGGTGCCCTGAAGTCTGTATTGCGGGCTTCCGGAGTCAAGGCTGCCTTTATTACCGGTCCCTATGCCGAGGGACTTGCATCTGATTCTATCGATCTTTTTGTTATAGGTGGTGCAGCTTCATTAAAGGAGTCTTTTGAGAACATTGAAAAAGAATTTAAAGTGAGAATTAATATCAGACAGGTTTCAGAGGCAGACTTCAGAAAGATGAAGAAGCAGATGACTGGGGAGATGAAAAAGATATCAAAAGGGAAAAAGATGATTCTTTTCGGAAGGATCTGATTTTAAAAACCCCGTATCCGGGGAAGAAAGGGGGTGAAAAAGAGATGGCAACTGTAAAGAAGACGGTCACAAAGAAGGCGGCTACTGCAAAAAAGACGGTTGCAAAGAAGGCAGCCACTGCCAAGAAGACGGTTGTAAAGAAGGTAGCCACTGCAAAAAAGACGGTTGCAAAGAAGGCAGTCACTGCAAAAAAGACGGTTGCAAAGAAGGCGGCCACTGCCAGGAAGACGGTTGCAAAGAAGGCAGCAACTGTAAAGAAGACGGTCACAAAGAAGGCAGCTACTGCAAAAAAGACGGTTGCAAAGAAGGCAGCAACTGTAAAGAAGACGGTTACAAAAAAGGCAGCTACCGCCAGGAAGAGGGTTACAAAGAAGGCAGCCGCAGCCCTCAAGTAGAAACGTTCTATGGCTGGAGTGCTGTAAATGCTCTCCAGCCTCCCTTTTTTCACACTTTATAGCCTGAGAATAAGAGAAGTCCTGCTAAAAGAATCTTTCTTTGCTGGTTAACGGTTTCCCTGCGGGCTCTGCGTTTTCTGCGGTTAAAAAATCAGTGCTTGTTATTATCCAATTATAGATGTCTGATTATAAATATCTAAGTGTAAACGGGGGCATAACACTGGCTGAGCTCGGTTTCCCGGGAGACGAGTTCCCACGAATCCACTGAGGAGAGGAGTTTTCTGAGGAACCTTATATGTGAAGAATGACCGGCCTTGTCAGCAATTATATGCCCGTGGATGGGATAGCCGAGGAGAGAGAGGTCTCCTATCAGGTCAAGTATTTTATGCCTGACGAATTCATCATCAAACCTTAAACCTGTTTCATTGAGTATCCCGTGATCACCTATAACTATTGCATTATCAAGCGAGCCACCCTTTGCAAGTCCGTTAGCCCTCAGCATTTCCACATTTTTAAGAAAACCAAAAGTCCGGGCCGGAGCTATATCCTTAATAAATACCTCTTCATTGAGGTCAAGACTCAGGTTCTGAGTGCCGAATGAGTGATGTTTAAAATGAATGCTGTAAGTCAGTCGCCTGCCGTTATATGGAATTGCCGTGACTTCTGTATGTCCGTCATTAAGCGTAACAGGCTTTGTGATCCGGATATAGGAGCGTTTCCCATCCTGCTTTGAGATTCCGGCCTTCAGAATTACATTGACGAGTTCAGTGGAGCTTCCATCAAGAATTGGAATCTCCGGGCCGTTGACCTCAATAATAATGTTATCAATGCCTATACCTGCGAGCGTTGAAAGCAGGTGTTCAATGGTCTTTATCCGTGTACCGTTATATCCTACCGTGGTTGCAAAGGCCGTGTCCACGACTGAACTGATGTGGGCCTTTATGATGGTCCTGCGGTCGGTTCTTATAAATACGATTCCGGTGTCACGCGGAGCAGGTTTGAGAGTGATCTTTGTAACACGCCCTGTGTGAAGTCCGATCCCCTCAAATGTTGCTCTCTTTTTTATCGTTCTTTGTAGTCGCATAATCATTAAGAATTTAAGTGAAGCAAGAATAGTGCCAGGAAAAATGCTTTAACAGGCAACAAACTCTTGAGACGATGTTTGCAGAGTAGCTACATAAATGTGGTATTTTCTACACAGTAATACTTGCTGACTTAATACCTATGTTACCTCACCGCCAACTACTATTTCCGGAATCCTTACCGTAGGCATGGCATCAGAGACAGGGACTCCCTGAGCATCCTTGCCGCAGGTTCCGATAGCAAACCCGAGGTCGGAAGCGACCATATCCATGGATTTAAGTATCTGAGGTCCGTTACCTGTCAGAGTAGCCCCCCTTACAGGTTCTCCGACAAGTCCGTTTTTTATAATATATCCCTCCTGAATCTCAAAGACAAAATCTCCGGTGACGGTGTTTACCTGGCCTCCCCCCATCTTCTTTACAAGGAGTCCATGCTGCACCGACCTGATAATCTCCTCCGGAGAGTCTGAGCCGGGAACAATAAATGTATTGCTCATGCGGGGTATCGGCCTGTGCTGGTAAGACTCCCGCCTGCCGTTACCTGTTGATCTCTTTCCCTCTTTCAAGGCATTCAGCCTGTCATACATATAAGCCACAAGCACTCCCCTATCCACAAGTACCGTCCTCTGTGAGGGGGTTGCTTCGTCATCAAATCTGAAAGAGCCTCTCCTGTTGGGCAGGGTTGCATCGTCAACTACAGTTATCAGGCTGGATGCTACATTCTGCCCCAGTTTTTCTGAATAAACAGAGAGACCCTGACCTGCAAGGTCTGCCTCAAGGCCATGTCCTATAGCCTCATGAATCATTGTGCCGCCCGCCTCAGAGGCTATAACCACGGGCATACGGCCGGCAGGTGCCCTCCTGGCCTTCAGCATCATAACAGCCCTTGCAGCTGCCTTTTCGGAAACGACATTCAGCGGATGCTCATCAAAGAGCTCAAATCCTATGTGTCCGCCCACCGGCTCATAACCCGTCTGAATTGTACCGTTTTCAGCAGCAATTACCTGGACGAGGGCAAGTGTGTGCACCCTTCTGTCATCTGCCGTGACCCCGTCAGAGGTTGCTATCCTGACCGTCTGAACCGATTCCCTGTAAACCACAAGTACCTGTTTGATGCTCTGATGGTAGGCCCTTGCTGTCTGATCAGCGTCTTTCAGCATATTTATCTTTTTTCGGGACTCTACTTCCTCGGGCGGTATTTTTATAATAAAGTCAACTGTGGGGTTGATGCTTCTGAGGTCAATTGTCTTTTGCGGGGCAGGACCTTTTGATGCCTTGCTTACTGTTTTTGCCAGATCGAGTATCGCTTCTTGACTGAATTCATTTGTATATCCGTAAGCAGATTTTCCCTGAAATATAACCCTTATTCCAACCCCTGCGTCTGTCCCTTTCAGGAGTTTCTCGATCTTGCCATCCTCAAGTTGTACGGATAATGACCTCTTTGATTCAACAAAGACATCGGCATAATCTCCTCCGTGTTTCAGTGCAACTTTAATTGCCTTACTCAATATATCCCGGTCAATCACAAAAACCTCCTCTCTTATGTCAATGTAATGTAATGTAATGTTACTATTTTATGGTAAACTATTATATCATTTTCTTTACCAGTATCAGCATGAAACCGAAAACAGGAGACAGGAAAATATACCGGGAAGGGGAGGGGCGTCTTTTTTTATGATCGGTTTAATAGGTGGTAGTGGACTGCACGAGATTCCCGGGTTTAAGGTCAATGAGAGGAGGGCTGTTGAGACACCCTATGGTCTTCCTTCCGATGAATTCATGATTGGTGAATTATCCGGGCGGACTGTAGCCTTTCTGCCGAGACATTCTTATAATATCCCTCCTCACAAGGTGAATTACCGTGCCAATATCCGGGGTTTTAAAGAACTGGGTGCAGAAAGGGTGATAGCTGTCAGTGCAGTGGGTGGCATTAACAACAGTTTAAGACCGGGGGATATCGTGCTCCTTAATCAGTTGATTGATTTTACAAAGTCCAGGGTAAATACTTTTTATGATGGGGATGATGTGGTGCATGTGGACTTTACAGAGCCGTATTGTCCGGAGTTGAGGGAGAGCTTTATCAGGGCATCGGAGTCCGGGGGGATAAAACTTCTGAATGCCGGGACATATATATGTGTGGAGGGGCCGAGGCTTGAGACAGCGTCTGAGATCGGTTTTTTCAGCTCCATGAGTGCTGATGTGGTTGGCATGACCGGCATGCCAGAGGCAGTGCTTGCACGTGAGAGTGAATTGTGTTATGTGGCCCTGTCCGTGGTCACGAACCTTGCAGCAGGAATTTCACCTGTTAAGCTTACTGCTAAAGAGGTGGTTGAAACAATGAACAGAAGTACCGAAGTTGTAAAGACCCTGTTGTCAGGGGCAATCGGATTGGTCCCTCAGCGGAGGGATTGTCCCTGCGGGGAGGCACTTAAAGATGCAGGAATGTGATGCCGGAGTGGAGAGTATTCTGATAGTTGAGGATAAAAAGTCCATGGCTGATATGCTTAAGGCTTCCCTGAGCTCGGAGGGTTATAAATGTATTATAGCCCTTGATGGAAAGGAGGGGATAAAGCAGCTTCAGCAGAGGACCGTAGGCGTTATCGTTACCGACCTTAAACTTCCGAAGAAGGACGGTCTTGAGGTGCTGAAGGCCGCCCAGGCTGAAGATCCCACACTTCCTGTAATAATAATGACCGCATATGGAACCATAGAAGTGGCTGTTGAGGCGATGAAGCAGGGTGCCTATGATTTTATAACAAAACCTTTTGACATAGATCATCTGATAGTTATTGTCAGGAGGGCGCTGGAAGTAAGACGGCTTTACCGGGAAAACCTTCTTCTTAAAGAGGAGGTTTCTTCAAGAACAGGCCTGCCGAGGATTATAGGCGGGAGTGAGAAGATAAAGGCTGTGGTTCAGAAAGTCCAGAGGGTTGCCCCTACAAAGAGTACGGTCCTTTTGCATGGAGAGAGCGGTACCGGTAAGGAACTCTTTGCAAGGGCGATACATCACCTGAGTATGGGGAAGGACAACCTCTTTGTCCCCATAAACTGTGCAGCCATTCCACGTGAATTACTTGAAAGTGAGCTGTTCGGCCATGAGAAAGGTGCTTTTACGGGTGCTGAAACGAGAAAATTGGGGAAGTTTGAACTTGCCCACAAGGGCACGATCTTTCTTGACGAGATTGCAGAGCTTGAGATGTCACTCCAGGCAAAGCTTTTAAGGGTTCTTCAGGACCATGTTATTGAGCGTGTTGGGGGTACAAGACCGATTCAGGTTGAAGTCAGGGTGATTGCAGCAAGCAACAAGGACCTGGCCTCCTGTATTCAGGAGGGTAAGTTCCGGGAGGACCTGTATTACAGACTGAACGTCTTTCCCATATTCATCCCGCCACTTAGAGAGAGAAGGGATGATATACCGATGCTTGCGGAATTTTTTGTTAATAAGTATGCCGCTGAGATGAAGATAAAACCGAAAACAATATCACGTGAGACCATGAAACTGCTCATGGAGTATAACTGGAAGGGGAACGTGAGGGAGATTGAAAATACAATCGAAAGGGCAATGATCCTCGCAGATGGTGATACCGTCCTGCCGGAGCATATCTCCCTGGTGGCGCTGAATGTCAATTCTTCCATCGAGGGACTTCCGATGGATGGCCCCCTTGAGGAGACAACCAGGGCTGCCCTGAAACTTGCAGAGACGCTGAGGATCAGAAAGGCCCTTGAAGGTACAAGGTGGAACAAGACACGGGCTGCAGAGTTACTGAAAATAAGTTATAAAACACTTCTTACAAAGATTAAGGAATATCAGATCGAGTAGCCTGAAGCGATCAGCTCAGGGGTGATGCTGATAGAATGCAAAAACATATTATTGCTTTTAAACCAAGGGCTTTAAAAGATGGCAAAAGAATTCACCAGGACCATCTTAAGAGAATATTTGAAGCAATAGAAGATTTATCTGACGGTTTGAAAGGAGATGTGAAGCATTTGGCCAACTATTCTCCGGAGTATCGGTTGAGAGTAGGTGATTATAGAGTATTGTTTGAAATAGAAGATGAGAAGATAATAGTTTATAGAATAAGGCATAGAAAAGAAGCGTATAAATAAGGAGAGGAAGATGATTACAATAAGACCCAAAATACTTGAAAAGGATGGAAAGAAAGAGTTTGTGGTTCTGACCTATGAAGACTTTATAAAAATACAGGAAGAACTGGAAGATTATGAAGATTTAAAGGTTCTCAGAGAAGCAAAACAAGAAGAAGCAAATGCCTCCACGGTTGATTTAAAAGAAGCAAAAAAAGAATTAGG
>QIJG01000296.1 GCA_003232715.1 Nitrospirota bacterium | reverse complement strand
AATATATAGCAAGGCCTTTTGATGTTGTGCCAATAACAAAAAAATTACTGATTATATTTCTATTGTTATTGCCGTTACAACATTTACTTAAGAAAGTCTTTATACACTATCATTTCCTTGTAAAGCTTGTTTCTTATTCTGACGAAATATCAACCTTGTTAATGTTTGCCCTTCTATTTGCTTTTATTGCATTAAAGCCAAGAGTTTATTCCTTTAGAATAATGGAACTTCCGACGACTGTACCTCTTATGTTATTTGTAATTGTAGCGTCTTTCTCCATGATATACAATAATGTATCTGTACTTCAGGGAGGGTTCGGGATATATGATGTTATAAAAAATATCCTTGTTTTTTACGTATTTGCTACCCTGAGGTGGCGGCGGGAAGAGCTTGTGTCATTTATTTTCTGGCTTAAGGTGATAATAATTATCCTTGCTGTTACCGGTATAATCGGGGAGATTCTTGCAGTTGCAGGGATAAACCCGGGACTGAATCCACTTGTAAGGATGTACGGAGAACATAAAAAGAGACTGGGGCTGGACAGGGTAATCTCTGTTACCGGCTCCGGGGGGGTGAACTACCTCGGAATGTACGCATTGCTAGGGCTTTTTCTGATCTACGCAACCACAAAAGACAAACTTAAAAAATTTTTAAGTTTGTCTTCAACTTTAGGTTTGATCTTTCTCACTTTCTCAAGGCAGACATGGATGGGGTTATTCGCCATGATGGTGTTAACGAAAAAGAGATTAATATGGCCGGGGCTTCTCATTATTGCCGGTATTGTCCTGATAACACTTCCCACAGTAGCACGCCTGACGCCTGAACTTTATTATAGAACTTTTACATACCTGGAGGCTTTAAGGATTTTTTTAGAGCATCCTGTCATCGGCGCCGGTCCGGGAATGTTTGGAGGGCTTGCTTCCGTCATGTTCCATTCTCCATACTATAATGACTGGCCGACTTTCTACAGGAACATGATGTACAATTTAGGTAGTTTAGACGCATTCTGGCCCTCTGTTCTTGCCGAGTTGGGTGTTTTAGGGTTTCTGGCGTATTTATATATATGGATGGCTCTGTATCGAAGGATTTCCATGATATCCCTTTGGTTTAAATCTAATGCCGACATGGATTTATATAACATAGGAAACGTATTGAAAAACTACGTTATAGCATTGGTTATAATGTGTTTTTTTACAGGGCTTAATAAACCGTTTGTAATTTATACATTTTTTGCCCTATGCGGTATTTATTTATCATTGTTCTACCGTAGCAAGGAAGATGATAACTTAATGGTGGCCAATGAGCAGGTTTGACAGGTCATGTGCGGGGTTAGAAGAATCTTCCCGGACAGTTCAGGAAATACTACATAAAAGGAGGCTGCCTTGAAAGCGATAATTCTTGCAGCAGGAGCAGGTACGAGGATTGGGAATCAGTTACCGAAATGTTTGATGGAGCTGCCTTCGGGGAAGAGCATTATAGGAAACCAGATAAATATTCTAAGAGAAAAGAATATTAGAGAAATAATAATTGTAGTTGGCTTCAAGAAGGATATTATCATGGAGAAGTATCCGGATGTTGTATATAAATATAATCCTTTTTATCATATGACCAATACCTCCAAAAGCCTTATGATGGCAATGCAGGGTATTGATGTGGGAGATACGCTCTGGCTTAATGGAGATGTTTTTCTGGAATCAGAAGTGATAGATATGGTGTTATCTGAAAAAGGCAATGTTGTAGCTGTAAATAAAGCAAAATGTGATGATGAAGAGGTGAAGTACAAAACGGATAGTAATGGAAAGATTGTGGAAATATCTAAAAGTGTAAAGCATGCAGAGGGTGAGTCTGTTGGAGTAAACAAGATTTCAGCAGAAGATTTTATCCTGTTCCTGAAGGGTTTAAAGCAATGCAGGGATAATGACTATTTTGAAAAAGGCATAGAAATCTGCATTTCTGAAGGAATGGATTTTTATCCTGTTGATATTTCGAAATGCAAGTGTATAGAAGTTGACTTTGAAGAGGATTTTGAAAGAGTTAAAGAGTTTTTTAAATGAAGATGCTGAAGTTGTGCCTTGCGAGTTAGAGAGTTTCCCTGGAACGATTAAGGTCTGTTGGATAAAATGTTATGTTTAAATTGAACAGGTTAAAAGCAAAATTCAGAGATGAAATGTTCTTTAATCCGGCTGTGCGCCGTATATCAAATACTGTGTATCGGGGATTGCTCGGGAAAGAAGGTAAAAACGTTAAAGAATATTGCGAACTGAATAGCCGGAAATCATTAGTGGCATTTCCAATATTTCAGCTCTATACCCTTGAACATATAAGAGATCTGGTTGATGCCCTTAAAAGTAATGAAAGAATGCATCCCGTACTTTTCACTACCACAAAAAAAATACCAATGACCAGAAATAAAAAAAAGGAAATATTCAGATTCCTTTCATCCAGATATAACATTGTATACAATAAAAATATCTTTGCTTATCCCTGGCTGAAATCTGTAAGTATTAAAATGTTTTTTGAACTAAGCTTAACTTCATATGGATGTGAAGTTAAGTGTCCCAGGGTTCTCTATACTCATGGTATGGCCGGGTTGAATTTTTCAAAAGATTTTAAACATATAAAATTCGTTTCGAAGTACGATGCTGTTTTCCTTAATGGTCCATTACACAAAAAAGCTCTGCTTACTGCACGGGGATACTATGGTGGTGAATTGCCCCAAATGTATGAGGTCGGTTATCTTAGAGGTGACAGGCTTCTTAAGATGTCGGAAACCTTTAACCGGAGTCTGTTTCTTGAATCTCTTGGGCTTTCGGATCTTCCGACCGTTATGTATGCTCCAACGTGGGGGGACTTTTCCTCGACTACTGAGTGGATAGACAGGGTTGTTGAAGCGTGTGGGGATATGGGGATTAATTTACTGCTCCGCCTTCATCCAATTGTGCTGACACTAAAAGCTAAATGGAAGACAGGGGGTGTTGACTGGAATAAGAAACTTTATGATATTGAAAGAAAGTATCCTCATGTCAGGGTTGCAATGAGTCATGACATAGATGACATAATGCTTGCTTCAGATGTTATGATTACTGATGTTAGTGGAATGGCCCTTGAGTTTTTAACCATGGACAAGCCTGTGGTTTTCCTGCCGGCACCAAGATATTTTGAAATATACGGCTCGGAAAGACCTGAAAAATGGTGCAGGCCGGATTATGAAATAAAAGATATGGCCGGATTGAAACAGGATCTGAGGAAAGCCATAGAAGGTACCGGTTTTAAATTTCCAGTTGATGAACTGGTGTATAATAGAGGAAGGGTTCTTGATGTAATGGTTCGAAGGATTGAACGGATCATTCAGGATGAAGAGTAAAGTAGTAGGTGCAAATTAAAGCCTTTTTATAAACTCAACGGCTCTCTGAATGCTTTCGGAGTCTTTAATTTTCTATTGAAAGGTCGGAGGAACGGGGAAATCTGAAGAAAGAGGGAGGTCATGGTTATGGAAAATCACGTAATATGAAACCTCCTGAATAATCACAAGAGTGGGCTTGTATGGTTTACAGGACTTTCTGCATCCGGAAAATCCATGATTGTACATAATCTTGAAAAAAAACTCTTCATTCAGGGCATACGAACTTATGTGCTTGATGGTGATAATGTCCGTCATGGGCTGAATGCCAATCTTGGCTTCAGCCGTGAGGATCGTAAAGAAAATCTTCGCAGAATAGCTGAAGTTTCAAAGCTCTTTGCCGATGCCGGCATACTTGTGCTTGCTGCCTTTATCTCCCCCTACAGGGAAGACAGGGAGTATATCAGGGAACGGTTTGAGGGAGATAATTTTTTTGAGATTTATGTGAAGTGTTCCGTGGAGGAGTGTGTGAAAGACGGGATCCCAAGGGTCAGTATAAGAAGGCAAGGGCGGGGATTATAAAAAACTACACGGGCATATCTGCTCCTTATGAGGAACCTGAAAAGCCCGATATGGTTATTGATACAGAAAACTTTGATCTGGAAAGCTCGGTTGTGAAGGTGAGCGAGCTTCTGGAAAAGAGTAATATCCTGTACATTAAATAGTATTAATATTACTGTTCGGAAAAGAGTATTGACCTGTTTTCTATTGTTCATGTCCGTTTATGTCATTTCTGATTAATTAGAGTCTGTGTATAAAGTCGAACCGTTGCTGTTTTCTGTCATTCCCTTGTCCGGAATCGTTATTTAAGAAGGATTCCCGACTCGCTTCACTTGCGGGAATGACAAATTACTGTAGTTTATACACAGACTCTAATTACACAGCAACAACCGTTTATCTCAGGATTCGGGTTATATGCCATGCCTGAAATGTTTGCAGTAGAAAAGGATGAGTTACATAAACAACACATGACTTTTCGAGAGGAGTAAGATTTGATTAAAGAGGATGGCAGCATTAAAGGACCTGTTTTTGTTGTAGGTAATAGCCGTAGTGGTACCACAATGATGGGTCATATATTGCGTAATCATCCAATGATTTTTACCCTCCAGCATGAACTGCACTTCTTTGAACAGTTATGTACATCAGGAGACTATAATCGTGTTCTGTCTTTTGATGAGGCAGTGAAGCTGGCAGCACGACTTTTATGCATTAACCACGATAGTTACTGGACTCAGGGAGACCCCGCCCGTTTTTCTGAAGAGGCTGAAACTGTTATACGTTCAATTCAGGACAGGTCAAGGACACCTGTTGTTATATTTGAACAGTTCCTCCGGTATGTGGCTCTAAAGAATGGTAAACAGATCCCCTGCGATCAGACTCCCCGTTATATCCTCTATATCGCCGATATACTGAAACTGTATCCGGATTCGCGTGTTATTAACATGATTCGCGATCCCCGACCTAAAAACAAATGGAAGCGACGATGGATGGGGTACAAGAACTTTCCTTTAAAAGAATCGATCCGTACTAAAATAAATTATCACCCGATTACTATAAGTATGCTCTGGAATGCATCAGTCCGGGCTGTAAACCCTTTTACAGGTCATCCAAGGGTTTTAGTGGTGAAATTTGAAGATCTCCTGACAGATTCCGAAACGGAAGTGAGGAGGATATGTGATTTTCTTGGAGTGGACTTTTATAAAGAGATGCTCGATATTCCCCAGGGAGGTTCTTCGTTAAAGAAGTTTACTACGAATAAAGGGATAGACAGCAGCAGGGTTGAGGCTTGGCGGAAAGGAGGACTTAATCCAACAGAAATATATCTTTGTCAGAAGATCACCGGCACGTTAATGAAAAAGTATGGGTATGAGCCTGAATCCACTAAAGTTAACCCTTTAATATTGCCTTGGTATCTTTTTTCACTCCCGGTAAAACTGCTTATGTCCTTTATTCTTAACCTTAAGAGGATGAAGAGTATTCCTGAGGCTATCAAAAGAAGACTTTTATGATAAATCGTTAAGTTGATGAATCGTAAGTTAAGGTATCGAAAATGGATTTTTTCAGCTACTCTCCATAAGCTTGAAGAGTATGATTTGATAAATTGTTTGGTGTGAGTATGAGGAGAAAATATGAAACTATTAATCGTTTCATAATAGTGTCATGTCAACCTTGTTATGTCGGAGGATTGTCATTCCCGCAACGTCGGGAATCATATCCCGCTTTGATTCCCGACAAGCCGGAATGACATTTGAGAGTTGACACGGCATTAGTGTGGATATATTATTTAAAAAAATCCCTCCTAACCTCCCTTTGCCAAAGGGAGGGATTCTCCCCTCTTTGGCAAAGAGGGGCGAGGGGAGATTGTTAGATTGATGTCAATTCAATTATGAGACTTTTACTAACTCGGGTTTTGAGGAGCAAAGGTTATGAAAATAGTTGTTATTACAACAGATGAACCCTTTTATCTGCCCTTAACAATTCGAAAATTACTCGAAACCCCTGTGAGGGATGATATAAAGAAGATTGTCCTCTTGCCCCCCACGGCCAGGAAAAGAACATGGAAGACCCTTATCAGGGAGCAGCTGGGGTTTGGATATCTATACTTTATTTACAGGAGCCTTCAATTCATCATCTTTAAAATGTTGTCAAAGATGAACATGGAGTTAAGCGGGAGATATTTTTCTGTTGAGGCGGTTGCAAGGGCTTATAAGGTTTCCTTGTCAAAAATCGATAACATAAACTCTCCTGAGGCGATAGACGGTATTAAAGCTGACGGACCTGACCTGATTGTTTCCCTGTCAGCAAGTCAAATCTTCTCAAAAAAGGTGATTCGTCTTGCAAAATGGGCAACAATTAATGTTCATAATGCCCCATTGCCTAAGTATCAGGGGATGCTGCCCAGTTTCTGGGTCCTGTATCATGGTGAGAAAGAGACTGCTACGACCGTTCATCTTATGGATGAAACTATCGATACAGGTGATATCGTTGTGCAGAAAAGAGTAACCATTTCAGACAGTGAAACCCTTGACTCCTTGATTAAAAAGACCAAGCTTTTGACTGTAGATGCCCTGCTGGAGACATTCAGGTTATTTTCAGAGCATGATGGGAAACCACCAACAAAACCGAACCTGTCTGAGGAGGCCACGTATTTCAGTTTTCCACAAAAGAAAGATATAAAAAAGTTTAAGGAGTCTGGAAGAAAGGTGCTATGGAAAGGCATATATTAACTGTTGATGTAGAGGATAATTTCACTTTCGATGAGTTGGCCAACAAGGAGGATTGGCCAAAATACGAGGGTCAGGTAGTGGAAAACACCTTAAAAATACTCTCATTGCTCAGGCAATACAATGCAGGGGCCACTTTTTTTGTGGTGGGCACTCTGGCTGAAAGACACCCAGCATCACACAGTTATTTGCATAAGTCTTTAAGGGATGTTGCTATGGATGATATAGAGGCGGATATAAGAAAGTCTTCCGAAATCCTCTCTTCCCTGACAGGAGAGCAAGTCCTTGGTTTCAGGGCTATGGGGTATACCATTCCAAAAGACGAGACTACCTTTTACAGCCTGCTGAAAAAACACGGATATAAATACGATTCGAGTAAAAAGATGAACAAGGAGAGGAATCGTCAGACAATACAGAAAGACCATTTATATCGTGTTTTCCCCTCTTCAGTTGACATACTTGGATTAAAGACCGTGTTTTCAGGGGGGACATATTTAAGGTTGCTACCGGAATTCATTATAAACAGGGGGTTTTCCCAGTATACCATGGCCGGGCAACCTGTAATGCTGTATGTGCACCCCTGGGAGTTTAACCGGGATCAGCCAAAAAGAAATGTCCGCTTAAAGTATAAAATACTGCAGTCCCCGCTTACTTTCAGCACAGAGGGGAAACTCGGACTTTTACTGGGAAAGTATGAGTTCGTATCAATCAGGAAATACATAGGGGTTTAAGAAGATAGATATCTTACAGATTAATAATTATCACTATATCAGAGGCGGTGCCGAGCGGTATTATTTTGAGGTTGTCCGGCTGCTTGAGGAGCACGGCCACAGGGTGCATTGTTTCTCAGTGAAGCATGAGAGCAATATAGCGTCACCATATTCGAAGTATTTCGGCAGGCCGATGAGCTTTGATGCAGGACAGGGCCTGGTAAGGAAACTGGGAACCGCATTGAGGATGCTTTATTCTTTTGAGAATAATAAATTAATGGGGATGCTGCTGTCTGATTATAAGGTTGACATAGCTCATGCCCATAATATTTACCACAGGGTCTGTCCTTCAGTGTTTGACGTGTTAAGAAAACATGATATACCGGTTGTCATGACGCTTCACGATTATAAGCTTGGATGTTCAATCTATAATTTTTACAGGGATGACCAGATATGTACAGAATGCCTGTCGGCCGGAAAGTACAGGGTAATTAAAAACCGTTGTACAAAAGGGTCATTAACGCAGAGTCTGTTTCATTATCTGGAGGCTGAGGTCCATGGCCTGCTTGATATATACGGTAAGAATGTGGCATTTTTTATATGTCCGAGTCTTTTTTCCCTCAGGAAACACGCAGAGATTGGAGTGGATGAAAAGAAATTAGTCCACATACCCAACTTTATAAATATTGCTGCTTACGAGCCTGATTATGAAAAGCATGATTACATCCTCTTTGTCGGACGCCTCTCCGGAGAAAAGGGTATTCGTACATTACTGGATGCTGTGCGGGGACTTGATGCGCAGGTCAGGATTGTTGGAGAGGGACCGATGGGGGATGAGTACAGGGCCTATGCAAAGGATAAAAACATCAATAATGTTGTGTTTGAGGGGTATAAGACGGGTGAAGAGCTCAGAAATCTCTTCAGAAATGCTGCCTTCCTGCTGCTTCCTTCGGAGTGGTATGAAAACGCTCCGATGACTGTGCTTGAGGCTTTTGCCTATGGTAAGCCGGTTGTTGGCTCTGATATAGGTGGAATACCTGAAATGGTGGTAGAGGGGAAGACAGGTCTGCTCTTTAAGCCCGGAGATTATAAGGAGTTAAGAGAGAAGATTAACTACCTTCTTTCCAGGCCGTCCATGATTGCCGAAATGGGCAAAGAGGCAAGAAAAAAGGTTGAAGAGGAATATAACTCAGAGGTTCATTATCAGAGATTGATGGAGGTTTATGAAAGGGCCTGTGGGAAAAAATAACATATGAAAATTGCATATATTGTCCTTAAGGGAATGCCGCTTGGCGGAGGGATTGAAAAGTATACTGAAGAGCTTGGCTCAAGGCTGGTAAAGAAGGGACATGAAGTCATTGTTTACACAATGAGGCATTACGGGGCCGGAGACGGAGCATACAGAGGAATGAGAATAAAGACCGTTCCCACTCTGAAGAGCAGAAGTCTTGAGAAACTTACGGCTTCATTTCTGGCGACCATTGATCAATGTCTTGAGAAGGATGTGGATATTGTTCATTTTCATGCCTTTGGCCCTGCAATGTTCTGTTTTATTCCAAGACTGTTTCGCAGAAAGGTTGTTGTGCAGGGACACGGGCTTGAGTGGAAGAGGTCGAAATTTGGCAGGTCTGGAAGATTCTTTCTGAGATTGGCAGAGTTTCCATCTGTGAGGTTTCCTCATCTTGTAACAGTAGTCTCCAAGACGCAGAAAAAATACCTGATGGATACCTATGGTATAGAATCAGTTTATATCCCCCCGGGTGTTAACCCTCCAAACATGGAGAAGCCGGACATTATAAAAGAGTATGGACTTCATGAAAATGATTATATCCTCTTTATGGCAAGGCTTGTAAGGGAGAAGGGCGCACATTATCTGGTAGAGGCTTATAAGAGGCTTAATACGGACCTGAAACTCGTAATTGCGGGTGATGCCAAACATGAAGAGCTCTACAAGTCAGAACTCTACCGGCTGGCAGAAGGAAATAAAAATATAATTTTTACATCTTTTGTAAGGGGTAAAATGCTTGATGAACTCCTTTCAAACAGTTATCTCTTTGTTTTACCATCCGAGATGGAGGGGCTGCCGATTGTCCTTCTTGAGGCAATGAGTTATGGTAACTGTTGTCTTGTCAGCGATATTCCTGAAAACCTTGAGGTACTGAATGGTCTTGGATATATGTTCAGGAATAAGGATATTGATGACCTTTCAGCAAAGCTGAGCTATTTGATAGAAGACAGTAAGGCTGTGGAGATGGTAAAAGAGCGGGCAAAAAGTCATGTCCTTGAGACTTACCACTGGGACAGGATTACCGTGCAGTTTGAAGAGATTTACAGGAAACTTTTATAGCTCGAATGAGTGAAGAGTCTATTATATTGCTTCCAACAACCCTTTATCTCTGGATTTTGGAATCAGATAAAGGAGAGCACCTGAAAAAATTCATTAACTCGATGAACATTTATTGATATGGTCCGTAAGCTTTTGCATTTATCTGTGAAAGGCAGAAAGTTGATGAATCGTAAATTAAGGTATCGAAAATGAATTTTTTCAGGCACTCTCCTTTATCTGGACACGGTTGATGGACACTATGGTTGAAACGGCATGTTACTTTCTCTTCAGGGCCTTCTCAACGGTCCTGATAGCGCAGAACTCACCGCACATGCTGCAGACTTCCGTTTCCGAAGGCGGAACTTCAGCGCGGTAACGCCTTACTTTTTCGGGATCAAGGCTCAGGTCTATCTGACCGTTCCAGTCAAGGGCCTTTCTCCGGCGTGCCATTTCCCTGTTGCGCTCGATCGCCCCCGGAATACCCTTGGCAATATCTGCTGCATGGGCTGCAATTTTTGATGCTATTACCCCTTCTCTTACATCGTCAATAGATGGCAGCCTGATATGTTCGGCCGGGGTGACATAGCAGAGGAAATCCGCCCCGGCTGATGCTGCAACCGCACCACCAATGGCAGCAGTTATATGGTCGTAACCCATGGCAATATCCGTTACGAGTGGGCCGAGGACATAAAAAGGCGCCCCATTGCACAGTTCTTTTTCCATCCGTATATTAAGCTCAACCTGATTCAGGGGAACATGACCGGGTCCTTCTATCATGCTCTGAACCCCGGCATCCTTTGCCCTCTGGTGCAACTCTCCAAGTATGATAAGCTCCTGGACCTGTGCCCGGTCTGTGGCATCTGCAATGCAGCCCGGTCTCATACCATCACCAAGACTGAGCGTCATGTCGTATTTCTTTGCGATATCGAGCAGCCTGTCATAATACTCGTAGAGCGGGTTTTCCATCTTGTTGTAAATCATCCATTCAACCAAAAAGGCCCCACCGCGGCTTACTACATCAAGTATCCGGCCCTCATTGCGCAGGTGTTTTACTGTCTCAAGGGTAAGTCCTGAATGGACGGTGATGAAATCAATTCCCTCCTTGCCGTGGTCTTCAATAACATTGAACAGATCCTCCACGGTCATCTTTGCCATTGAGCCATATACCTCTACCGCCCTTACGATCGCCTCATAAATGGGAACAGTCCCGATGGGCACCGGAGATTTTCCGAGCATCAGCCGCCTCATGTCTTTTATCGGTCCGCCTGTGGAGAGGTCCATGACTGCATCTGCACCATACCGGACGAGGGTGTCCAGCTTTTCCATCTCCTCCTCAAAAGAGATGCGGTCTTTTGAGGTGCCGATATTTGCATTGATCTTTGTCTTGAGCCCTCTACCTACCGCAACCGGTTCGATCGGGTGAATATTATTGCGAAGGATTACAGTAACGCCCTCTGCAATGTCCCTGCTTAATATTTCAGGGGAGGCCCCTTCCAGTTCAGCGCATCTCCTGACCTCCCCTGTTATTTCTCCGCTTTTTGCTGATTCTATTCTCGTCATAATGGTAACCTCGGGTTTTCAATGTTTACAGGAGCATCCCTTTAAGGGGACTGCTTGCAGTTGCATAAAGTTTTTTCGGGATTCTGCCTGCCTTATAGGCAAGTCTTCCGGCAATAACGGCATGCTTCATTGCCCCGGCCATTGCAACAGGGTCTTCGGCCCCGGCAATTCCTGTATTTATAAGTGCCGCATCACAGCCAAGCTCCATTGCAATTGCAGAGTCGGAAGCAGTTCCAACACCGGCATCAACAATTACAGGGGTATCCACGGTCTCAAGGATTATCTTTATATTGTACGGGTTTCTTATGCCGAGGCCGGAGCCGATGGGCGCACCAAGGGGCATTACTGCAGCAGCCCCGGCATCAACGAGTCTCTTTGCTATGATGGGATCATCGTTGGTGTAAGGGAAGACAATAAAGCCCTCTTTGGCAAGTATCTCTGTTGCCTTAAGGAGTCCGCAAACATCCGGAAAAAGTGTTTTATCATCACCTATAACCTCAAGCTTGACCATGTCAGAGACCCCGGCCTCCCTTGCGAGGCGCGAATATCTCAGGGCATCCTCAACCGTGTAACAACCTGCGGTATTGGGAAGGATTTTGTATCGTTTCGGGTCTATGTAGTCAAGGAGATTGGGTGATTTCCTGTCCAGGATGTTTATTCTTCTGACCGCAACTGTAACAACGTCTGTCCCGGATTCTTCAATTGCCCTGGCTGTTTCCTCAAAATCCCTGTATTTGCCGGTTCCGACCCACAGCCTTGACTTAAACTCTATTCCCCGTATAATAAACCTGTCTTCCATAACCTCCTCCTCCCACAAAGCTTACAACCTCTACTGTATCACCATCTTTCAGAATAAAAATCCTGTAATCAGACTTGCTGATAATCTTGAGATTTACTTCTACAGCAACCCTCTCCGAATGGATTTTTAGCTCCTTCAGGAGGTCTTCAACACTCTTTACATCTCCGGTGATATATTCCTCTCCGTTTAAGCGTATTCTCATCTTTAACTGAAGGATTGGAGCCTTGAATTTTTATTTCTCCATTCCTCCGCATCTCCATCACTCCATGGTTTATCAATCGTGATTAAAAAACAAAAAAACCGTATCCGAATACGGCTTCCATCCCTTTCCCTACGCCGGTATGACCCGGATCAGGTTCTATGGGTCCCCCGCACGGATTTTTTGCGGGGCTCTCAGGCTCGTGCCTCCCCCAGGGACATCAGAAACTTATGTTTAAGTGCTTCTTATGATTAAAGTATAGTTAATAGAAAGAATAAATGTCAAACAGACGATCGGCAGTTGACTTGCAGGCCGGTTTCAGGACAGATGGGTATCGGCTTTTCACATCATTCTCAGCGGAGATCCATGTCCGTCAGGTTCACCCTCCTGGCGAATCTTGTCTGATTTTCCAAAACCGTTCTAAGCCGACACCCACCTGTCCTTTTTGTATCTTGATATATTGCCTATCGCCGATTTTGGGTTGATATATCAGTGGTCTTCTCAATTGAGTCTAATATTTCGACAATCACCCTGTTTGAAAGAAGCATACCCTTTTCCGTCAGACGGATCCAGCCGTTTTTCTTCAGGATAAGGCCTTCCTGCTCAAGGAGATGAAACAGTTCAGGGGCAGCTGATATTGTATCGGTGTTAATCCCCCTGTCTGTCCTGAGCCGTAAAAATACCTCCTCATTAACCCTGTCGAGGTCTGTCAGTGCTGTCTCTTCCACTACTGCCCTGCCTTCTTCTTCCATAAGCCTGATATAATCCGTGATGTCCGGGGTATTGCGCAGCCTGGTCTCCCGGATAAGGGCATGGGCTGAGGCTCCGAATCCCAGGTACTCTCCCCGCATCCAGTAGTTCATATTGTGTTTGCAATGATAGTCTTTTCGGGAATAATTGGAAATTTCGTAATGTAAATAACCTTTTGCTTTAAGCAAGTCTGCTATAAGTTCATACATTGCAATTTTGTCATCATCAGTCGAGAGCGTTATCTTTCCTTCAGCCAGCATGCATGAAAGTGGAGTACCTTTTTCAACGGACAATTCGTATGCTGAGATATGAGGTGGGTTGTAGCCGAGTACCTGCTTTAAATTATCTCTTAATCCTTCCAGGTCCTGTCCGGGTATTCCATACATGATGTCAACAGAGAAGTTATCAAAATATCTGCTTATCCATTTCAATGCATTCTGTGAGTCGGTTTCGTCGTGTACTCTTCCAAGGAACCTGAGTTCCATAGGGTTCATGGACTGTATACCTATGCTTAACCTGTTGATACCTGTATTGCGTAATTCCCGGATTTTGGGGAGATCTATGGTCCCGGGATTAACCTCGAGTGTTACTTCAGCTCCATGGAGAAGATGGAATTTTTGTTCAAGCTTGTTTATTATTTTCTCTACCTCTGAAGGTGTAAGCAAAGAGGGTGTTCCCCCGCCAATATAGACGGTCTCTACCTTACCGGCAAATGAGGCCATTTCTATTTCTCTCATTAATGCCTTCAAGTAGCGATCTTTAACGGGTTCATTGAAAACAATGGAGGAAAAATCGCAATAATTGCACTTCTTTATACAGAAGGGGATATGGATATAGATTGCAGCGGACATAAGTTTATTATAGACTAAACAGGATTGAAACAGAGCAGCATGACAGTAGCAGGAGAACAGGGCAGCTCCCGGCTGATAATGAACGGGGGCTGCCCTGCCGTTTTTTTTACAACGTTAAAGTTAAATGTTATTTACCTAATATAAGCTTGATTAAGTTTTCAGCTTTTTTGTTCCCACTTATCATCCTTCCGTCAGGAAGGATGATGGCAGGTGTTCCCCTTATACCAAGTTTTTTAGCAAGCGCTATATTCTTGTCGATAACATCTGTCTTGCACGAGGGTGCAGGAAGGGTTTTCTTTGCATAGGCATCTTCAAGCAACTTGATTGATTTCTCGCACACTATGGTCTTGGCGTTATTATAAGCCTTGGGATGAATGCTTGTCAGAGGATACATTTTCAGATAAAAGGCTATGTCGTCTCTTTCCTTCACGATCTTCTTCATCTCCTGATGAAGTTTTGCACAGTAAGGTCAGTCGGGGTCACAGTAGCAAGGCATCATCGAGAGGTATCTGAGAAGTATCAATCCTGTTCATATCAGTCATTCTCTGCTGTGTCAGGTTGACCTTTGTCTTTGCATCAACAATTGACCCCAGCACCAGATTTTTCTTTGAGGAGTCAATGTAGACAAGGACTTTTTTGCCTCTGACTTCAAGGCTGATTTCACAGAGTCCTTTAACCGGTGATTGCTGAACACCAACTACTTTTGCTCGCGGGTCAAACCTTTCCAGAATCTCGTAGGCCTTTTCTTTGGAGATATTACATTTACCGGATGCCGCAAGGGAGGGAGTGGCCGTACTGAAGAACAGGAGCAGTAACGAGGATAACAGGATTAAAAATTTAGTCATACAAACCTCCG
>QIJG01000300.1 GCA_003232715.1 Nitrospirota bacterium | reverse complement strand
GCGGATCAGGAAGCTTTACACTGATTACAGCAGTCATACCCTCACGTATATCATCGCCGGAGAGGGTTCCTTTACCGTTCTTAAGTATACCAGAAGAGAGGGCATACTGGTTAGCGGTCCTTGTAAGGGCGGACTTGAATCCTATCAGATGGGTGCCTCCTTCGCGGGTGTTTATGTTGTTGGCGAAGGTATAGATGATCTCTGTATAGCTGTCATTGTACTGAAGGGCTATCTCCACTGAAATAGCATCACGTTCTCCGGATATGTAGATCGGCTTTGGATGAAGTGCTGTCTTGTTCTTGTTCAGATGCTCTACAAAAGAGACGATACCTCCTTCGTAATGGAAATCCCGCTTTTTCCCGCTTCGCTCATCCGTTATATTTATTATCAACCCACTGTTAAGAAAGGCAAGTTCTCTCAATCTCTGACTCAGCACATCATAGCTAAACTCCGTTGTCTCAAATATCTCGGGATCAGGCTTGAAGGTAACCTTGGTGCCTGTACTCTTTGTCTTCCCCACCAGCTGAAGGGGTTTGACTGGCACCCCCCTTTCGTATCTCTGCTGAAAGACCTTTCCATCCCGCTTGATCTCCAGCTCCAGCCATTCAGAGAGGGCGTTTACCACCGATACCCCGACACCGTGCAGGCCTCCTGATACCTTGTAGGCCTTTGCTTCAAACTTGCCACCTGCATGAAGCTCCGTCATTACAATCTCTGCAGCGGTCCTGCCTTCAGGATCGCCGGGATGGGGATCTGTCGGTATACCCCTTCCGTCATCTATAACAGTGCAACTGCCGTCATAATGAAGGATGACATCAATATTGCTGCAAAACTCTGCCAGGGCCTCATCCACACTATTGTCCACCACCTCATAGACGAGATGATAGAGTCCCTCAGCCCCTGTTGATCCTATATACATGGCAGGACGTTTCCTGACAGCCGATAGACCCTTTAGAATCTTTATCGTATCGGCTCCATATTCCGTTAAATCTTTTTCCATTCCCTTTGCGTCCTCTGTCATTAGTCACCAGCCATTAATTCTTTCTCCACAGGATCAATAACACTTCAACCAGCATCAGATCCTCATGGGCATGATCACACATTTGTAATTCTCGTTGCCTTTTTCCCTGAGAAGTGTCGTGCTGAGCGCTTCCTGCACTTCAAAAATAACCTTCTCTGCAGTCAATGCATTCAGGGCATCAAGGAGATACCGTGCATTAAACCCGAGGGATACACCCTCACCCTCATAATCAATCCGGACCTCATCCTTTGCCTCTCCGATATCGGGGTTTGAAGCGGTAAAGGTAAGTGCGCCGGTTGAAACGTCTATCTTCACTGCATTACTGTGGTCCCTGCTTATGACTGAAACCCTTCTCAGGGATTTTATAAACTCCTCTCGCAATATTCCGATTATCTTTTCATTGCCAACAGGGATAACCTGTTCATAATTCGGGTACGTACCCTCGATCAACCTTACGAGAAACTGGATTTCCCCGATATTAAAAGCCACATGGTTTGTGGCTATCTCCATCCTGATCCCGCCCTCCTCTGAGGAAAGGAACTTTCTTAACTCCGAGGCAGACTTCCTCGGTACGATCACCTTTATCTCCTGCTCCGTCTCTACCTCTATGGTATCGTTTATGGCTGAAAGCCTGTGTCCGTCCGTACCGATAACCGTAAAGGTCTTTTCCTGTGGCTTGATATGAAACAGCAGGCTGTTGAGGGTATATCTCGAATCACTCTCACCAGCGGAATAGAGGGTCTTTTCTATCATATTCAGGAGTTTCCCGGCCTCTATCTCTACATCAACCTTGTCAGAAAGTCCCGGCCATTTCGGAAAATCCTCCGGATTCATACAGGCAAGCCTGAAGTTACTCTTGCCGGCCTTTAATTTCACCCACTCGACCCCTTCGCTCTCTATCTTTATGTCACCTTCAACTTCCCTTACTATCTCATAGAGCTTTCTCGCAGGGATACAGAGTTCTCCTCCTTCTTTAACCTCCTGCAGTGTTACAGGCTCTTTTATAGCTGTCTCAAGGTCTGTAGCCGATACGAATGGTTTTTCACCGGCACTTAACAAAAAATGCCCAAGAATCGGCATGGTTGTCTTTTTATCAACAACGCTCTGAATGTCCGCAAGTCTTTTCTGAAGCTCATCCCTTGAGATAATAACATTCATAAAACAGCCTCCCTTTTTTCAGTCATTGGTCATTACTGACCTTAATCAGTCGTTAACTGATTAAATAGAGTCTGTGTATAAACTACAGTAATTTGTCATTCCCGCAAGTGAAGCAAGTCGGGAATCCTTCTTAAATAACGATTCCGGACAAGCCGGAATGACAGAAAACAGCAACGGTTCGACTTTATACACAGACACTATTTAACCTTTTATTTTCTTAACCAGACTCTCTATTATACGATTAAAGGATTCATCTGAATTTCTCCTTTTATCTATCTGTCTGCATGCATATATGACGGTGGCATGATCCTTACCACCAAAGTTCTTTCCGATGTCATTAAGGGAAAGGTCCGTGTGTTCCCTGCTTATATACATGGCAATCTGTCTGGGCAGGGCAATCTCTTTAGTCCTCTTTCTGGTCTTCAGCTCCTGAAACCTTATACCATAGAAATCAGCCACTATCTTCTGTATAATCTCAACCGTCAGTGGTCTCTCATCATCATGAAGGAAATCCTTAAGGACATTTTTCGCCATATCAAGGGTTATTGGAACGCCTGTTAATGTTGAATGGGCCGCCAGCTTTATAAGGCAACCCTCCAGTTCCCTTATATTGGATTGAATCTTCATGGCAAGCCAGTAAGCAACGTCCTGCGGAATCCTTATTCTCTGATATTCCGCTTTTTTAAAGAGTATGGCCATCTTGGTCTCTACCGACGGCAGTTGAATATCTGCAATAAGACCCATGGTAAATCTCGATTTTAACCTGTCCGTTATATCCGATATATCCTTGGGCGACCTGTCGCTTGATATAACTATCTGTTTCTGCTGTTCATACAGGGCATTAAAGGTGTGAAAAAACTCTTCCTGCGTCTGTGTCTTGTTCGCAATGAACTGGACATCATCAAGAAGCAGGAGGTCAACATTCCTGTACTTGTCCTTCAATTCTCCCATCTTGTCATGCCTGATTGCAGCCACCACCTCATTTGTGAATTGCTCGGAAGGAACATATAATACACGGAAATTCGGCATACTGTCTATAACCCTGTTACCAATAGCATTGATAAGGTGAGTCTTCCCAAGACCGACTCCCCCGTATATGAAGAACGGATTATATGCCCTTCCCGGGGCTTCCGTGACCTTCATGGCCGCAGCATGGGCAAACTGATTACTCGGCCCAGCGATAAACTCCTCAAACGTGTATTTGGGATTGAGAAATACCCCTTTGCTTCTGAGTGCCCGGCGCCGGCTATTGATCCGGGCATCAAATTTTTTAATCTCCTTGTCCTGCTTTTCTGCTATCCTGTACTTTACAGAGAGTTCCTGCCCTGTCTGCTCCCTGAAGGCATTTTGAATTATCTCCGAGTAATTTTCCTCTATCCACTCCTTGTAAAACCTGTTAGGTATCTCCACCACAACATGGTCGTCTTTTATCTGTTTCAGTTTAATCGGCTCAAACCAGAGTTCAAATACGCTGCCACCTACCTCATCGTTAATAGCCTTAAGACACTTCTCCCATATTGTTGCTGTTTCCATGAAATCCCCTTAATGTTTTAATGCTTTATTAACAATCTATTAACAAATGTTGATAACTGCACCAACATTATAAATCATCTGTTAGTTCAAAGCAAGAAAACCATGATATAAATCTGTTGGTATACTGTTTATTTTTCCCCGTATGCCGCCGGTTGTTAAAACAGTAGAAAAACAGACAACTCAATCACTACCTTTACCAACGGATTAACAGACCGATTTTAATAAAAAATCCTTCCATTTCAACTTATCAACACCACCTACTACAACTACTACTAAAAAGTATTTAAGTATATAAGTAGTAATAGAGAGACACCTGAATCATCTCTTTTGCCTCTAAAACACCCTTTCCGGATACCGGTACTCCACAGCACTGAACAACCCGTTACCTGTATTAACCTTTAGTGGTGCTGCAAACAGATTTCTTTGCCTTCATCTTCAGATAGGCCTGTATAAAGTCATTAATCTCACCATCAAGAACAGCATCCACGTTTCCCTTCTCCAATCCTGTCCTGTGATCTTTTATAAGCCTGTAAGGATGCAGCACACATGACCTTATCTGATTACCCCAGGCAATCTCTTTTTTGTTACCTATGATGTCCTCCATCTTCTTCTCCTGCTCCCTGAGCCTCAGATCATAAAGCCTTGCCTTCAGTATCTTCATGGCAGTAGCCTTGTTCTTGTACTGAGACCTGTCGCTCTGGCAACTGACTACAATACCTGTGGGATTGTGGGTAACCCTGACTGCCGAGGAAACCTTGTTTACGTGCTGCCCCCCTGCACCTGACGCCCTGAACGTATCTACCCTCAGGTCTTCGTCCCTTACCTCTATCTCTATGTCATCCTCAATTTCGGGATAGACCATGACTGCAACAAAGGATGTATGTCTCCTTCTGTTTGCATCAAAAGGAGATATCCTTACGAGTCGGTGAATTCCGGCTTCCGCCCTGAGATAACCATACGCATAAGGTCCTGAAATGGTGATGGTGGCGCTCTTTATACCGGCTTCATCACCCTGCAGGAGGTCAACAATCTCTGCCTTAAACCCTTTCTTTTCAGCCCACCTCAGGTACATCCTCATAAGCATCTGAGCCCAGTCCTGGCTTTCCGTGCCACCGGCTCCCGGGTGTATCTCAAGTATGGCATTACTGCGGTCCAGCTCACCTGAGAGGAGGTGTTTCAACTCAAGCACCTCTAACTCCTTTTTGAGTCTGTTAAGCTCTCCAAGGAATTCGTCTAAAAACAACTCCCCCTCTTCTTCAAGAAGTATGTCGGCAGACTCCGTAAGGTAGTCAAGTCTTTCAGTTGCGTTTAAAAAAGGTAGAACGAGGTCTTCTATTACTGCTTTTTTCTTCTGCAGGGATTTAAGCTTACGCGGGTCTGACCATACGTCTTCTCTGCTCAGGTCGTTATTTATCTTTTCAAGCTCTTTTTTCAGGGAATCTACATCAAAGATACCCTCGCAGGTCTTCGATTTTGTTCCTCAGGGTGCTGAGTTCCTCTTTTATCTCTTTTTCGTTAATCATATTATTCCTCCTCAATATTTTTGGGTTCTTCCGACTTTACTTAATAATTTCATATAGAGCAGTACGGTGAATATAATATTTAAAAAGCTGAACAGATCTCCAAATCTTGTATAAAAACTGATATCGTTGTTTATCAGGATATCGTCAGTTATATATGTCTCTTTAAAAAGCCCTGTTTTCTTTAAAACCTTTCCTGTTGCATCTATGAAGCCTGATATTCCGGTATTTGCCGCCCTTACAAGGGGTTTCCTGTTTTCAACAGCCCTGAAGATCGACATCGAAAAATGCTGATATGGCCCACTGGTCCTTCCAAACCAGGCGTCATTTGTTATATTGACGATTAAATTTCCCCCGTGTCTGAAAAATTTTCTGACAAGGCCCGGAAAAATAGCCTCTGCCCCCAGGGTAGTTTGGCCTTAACATAATTCTTGCCGGGTGTGTAGTCTCCTATACCCTCTACGAGCTTGTCTAAAAAGAACAGGGTGTTTTTCAGAGGAACATATTCACCAAAGGGTACAAGATGTATTTTATCATAAGTGTAGATTAGCTTTCCAGAGCTGTTAATAAGAACAGCGCTGTTTGATAACGTGTATCCTTTGTTTGAGTTTCCATCCTGATTTTTGGTAAGAGGTCTGTTTCTCACCATAACCGTACCGGTCAACAGGGGAACGCCGGATTTTTTTACAAATTCTGTCAGCTCCTTTGTATCCTTGTTATCTCTGCCGAAATAAAAGGGCAGGGCAGTCTCCGGCCACACAACCATGTCCGGACTCTCCTTCAGTGCCTCTAATGTAAGTTTTTTATATGTATTAAAGACTTTTTTCTGATAGGCAGGGTTCCATTTTCTGTCCTGTTCTATGCTGCCTTGAATTATACTGATTTTTACCCGCTTGGTATCACTCTTTCCAGTACCCAGAGACCTCAATTTATAAACACCATAGAAAAGGGTTGCAGTGATAAGTATGGCAGTGACTGCTGTTGAGGCAAGGGTTTTCCACTTCGGGAAGAGTGGTTTTTCTTTTTGACGCACCTTCATCAAGTAGAGATCTGCCAGAGATGCATTGACAAGAATAATAAGAAATGAAACACCGTAGACGCCTGTTATATCCGAAATCTGTATAATTGGGAGAGAATTGTATTGTGTATAACCAAGCAGTGACCATGGAAACCCGGAAAATAGATATCCACGTAAATACTCAAGGGAACACCAGAGCGGTGCGGCGATTATAGTGAGGGGAAGGTCTGTTCTTTTTACGGCCTTTGCAAACAGAAGGCCGAAGATGGCCGTGTAAAGACTTTCATACAGGCTTAGGAGCAGGACTATCAGGAGGCTCGATAGTAGAGATACCCCGCCATAGTGGTTCACTGAGTAATATATCCAGGACTGGGTACCGAAGAAATAAGGTAGTCCGAAAAAGAGACCTGCACGAAAGGCTGTACGGCCATCCATTCCGTAGAGGGAGATCAAAAAGGGAACAATGCATATCCATGCAAGCAGGGATATATTGAATGTTGGAAATGCAAATACAAGGGCTATTCCTGAGAGAACGGCAGGAAAATACCTTGAGGGAGTAATTTTAAACAATTTGTTTATGTACCTCTTTTTAATGATAAATTGCCTTTTTAAGATTAAATATTTTATCATAATTTTCACTTTTATTATTTATATGCGGGAGAATTCAGACCCCGGGGCACGGCAATACTCCCTGGTTTTAATTTTTAGTTTTTGTTCCATCTGAAGGGCAGGTAGCTCAGTCGGTAGAGCAGAGGCCTGAAAAGCCTCGTGTCGGCGGTTCGATTCCGTCCCTGCCCACCAGTTATTTAAAATTATAGAAATATGGAAGAAGCCCCGGGGTGCAGATTTTTACAGGCTACAACCCTTTTTAACCAAACAATAAAAAGGCCTGAAACCATAGAAGGTATGTATGTCAAAGGACATCCTCTTTTTAGGACATTCTCTTATAGAGTTTTTCGACTGGCAGGTCAGGTTCCCGGATTACAGGGTTGCAAGTCTTGGTGTGGCCGGAGAGACAGTGGAAGGGCTCCTTTTAAGGGTTGAAGGGATTATAAAAGAATATCCGTACGCCGACCTTGTTTTTATTATGACAGGGACGAACAATGTGGCTATGGAAGACTTTGATTTCCTGGATGCTTACAGGGAAATTATAGAGAAATTATCTGCAGCTTACCCGGAAGCCGGGATCTATGTTCACAGCATCCTGCCAATCATGCTGGAGTGGATAACAGGTGAAGACTTACAACGGGTGAACCGTTCCATTAAGGAAATGACCGGAAAAACAGGGGCTGGATTCCTGGACATTTACAACCTCTTTACAGACCGGGATGGCAAAGCAGTAAAGAATTATTTCCTTGAAGATGGAGTACACCTAAATGATAACGGTTATTCGATATGGACAGGAGCCCTGGAGAAGATAGTGAACCAATAGCCTTCATATAAAAATGGAGATTATGCAGCGATTCACGGCGAAAATCAGTGCGGGATTGCTTCGTCGCTGATGATCTTCGCAATGAAATTACGAAAACCTTTTCTGTCATTGCGAGTGAAGTGAAGCAATCTCAAAGCGTTATAAGTTCGTCGTGAATTGCTGGAGATTATGGATAGAACAACCTCAAAAGAAGTTGTAAAGGTTATCTTTTGTCTCTTTTTCCTTGTTATTGTCCTGGTCTGTTTTACAGAAAGAGCATCGGCAATGGAGGCCTTTGCGGAGTATGGCAGAGGAGATTTTCTGAGCAATGGGGATTCACCGTGGAGCCCGGCCTTTGCCAGGTCAAAGGATATCTGGATTGTTGGAGTTCGTGGTCAACCAATCCGGAATCGGGTAAAATGGCTGCATACCGAACTCCTCGGAGGGGTTTTTGATGGTGCAGGCTGGATTGGAGGGAATGTTGGAGCAGAGGCCAGACTTGGGCATGCTGTAGTTGCCGGAGGCGTTGGGGTGGCTTATGTGCACAGGGGGGGGATGAATATTGAAGAGGGAGAATGCCCCAGGCTTGGCTCTAACACAAACTTTCTCCTCAGGGCAAGGACGGGTTGGAAAGTGGGGAGTTGGCATCCCTATCTTGCATATACACATATCTCCAACGGGGGTCTGACGAATAAGGCCTGCGTTGCGGATAACTATGGAGAAGATGTTTTTTCCTTTGGCGTAAGTTACGAATTTGATTATAGAGACCTGTTCAATTTTTAAATATCTGCATGAATATCGGTATGATTATCTATCCTGAAAGATAAAAGGAGGGTTGAATGGAAAGGGATGATTTAACAAAAGTGACAGGGGCGTTCCTTATAGGGGGGCTTATTGGTTCATTAATTGCACTCCTTTATGCCCCACAGTCAGGCAGGAAGACAAGGCGTGACATTTCAAAGACGGCTAAGAAGGTCAAAAGAGAGGCATGGGAAGTGGCTGAGGAGACGATTGAGACAATCGGCGGCTTTATCGAGGATGTCAACGAAAAGACGTCGGAGATTATATCCAGAGGCAAGGATATGACTGATGATATGAAGGAGAGTATTATCAGTACCATTGAAGAGGGTCAGAAGACTCTGGAGAAACAGAAGGCGAGGCTAAGCAAGCTTGTTCGTTAGTTAATCCTGCAAGTTTGTTGTCACGGATGCTCAATCTCCTTCAGGTGAGGAACAATCTTTCCATACTGTTCGTATGTTACATTTGACTTCCAGTATCCTGCAGCCTTTGCGATCATGATACCGCCCCCAAAGAGTGTGATAATGAGCAGGATGTAAATAACGGGGTTTATCCCTCTCTTCCCCGGGAGGGCAAGGTCAAGTGCCCCCTGTGCCGGGCATTGGCTTATGCAGGTGAGGCACCCCGTGCATTCAGGAGAATAGACCCGTTGCCTGTCTTCAACAGGCAGAAGGGCCGGGCAGCTCCTTGTGCACTTGTGGCAGTGGATACACCTTGAGGGGTCTCTGGTCACCTTTACAGGACTGAGGATACTCAGAAGCCCAAGCAGGGCGCCGTAGGGGCAGAGATAGCGGCACCAGAAGTTTTTGACAAGGAGGGAAGAAAACAGGAGAACCATTAGCACGGTGAGGGTTGTTATGGAGATATCTGTAAAAAATATGAGGAGCTTTAAATCCGCCACCATCCAGTAGGGGGTTAAGAGGAAGGCCCGGATGGATTCAGGTGACATCTTTATGAGGATTATATAGAGGAAAAATGCCATCAGCAGATATTTTATCGACCTCAGGGGATAGTCGATATACCTCGGCAGGGAAAAATTCCTTCCAAATATGCCCCTGCCTGCCTTGTAGGTGAACTCGGAAACCGTACCTACCGGGCATATCCATCCACAAAAACCCTTTTTGAAGAATAGGGACGTAAGAATTGCAGAGATGAAAATGACAAGGGCTGCCGGATGAACAGGGTCAAACAGGCTTTCAGTTATCCAAAGCTTCAGTGCCATAAATGCCCCGATAGGCATAAATCCTTCAACAGAGAGGGGTTTTTCAATAAGGGGCGGTTTTCCAGCCTGAAGATTTTTTAGAAAGCCGTAAAGGCTGATTCCTCCGTATATTACGATAATAACTATGCTCCACTGTATCAGGTACCGCAGAACCCTCAGGTAGGGCCTGCCCCGGAACGTCCTTAAAAAGGGGCCTTGTTTGTCCTCTGTCATCACAGTCCTATTTTATCCCCCGGGGCTTGCTATAAGTTATGATTTTAATCAGGTTTATTATAGCAGGTGAGGCCTAAAGGAAGAGGCGCGGCCTCAAACCCGTTTCAGCTCTCACCCATACCCTTCTTCATAAACTGAAGGTTTTTCTGCCGGTATTGTTCCGGGAAAATACGTATAATAGATGAAAGGGTGCTATTTTTTTGATGAAAATCAGTTATAATATTCAGATTCTCTACGGCAAAGAAAAGAGGGGTTTTGACGGCAGGTATTCAGGAGGCAGGATAGTGAAAAAAGTAGTAATTATGATGGGTTCCAAAGGCGACCTTCAATGGTCAGAGAAGATTGCCGGCGCACTTGAGTGCCTGGGAATCAGGGCAGTCTTGAGGATTGCCTCTGCTCATAAGGCGCCAATGAGGTGTTCTGAGATTATAAAGAAGTACGAGAAAGAGGACGTTGTTTTCATTACAGTTGCCGGCAGGAGTAATGCACTGAGCGGATTTGCCGATGCCCGGACACACTGTCCCGTTATTGCCTGTCCACCATATAGTGAGAGCTTTGCAGGGGCTGACATCTTTTCAAGCCTCAGGATGCCCTCGGCTGTTGCTCCGCTTGTAGTGCTTGAGCCAGAGGGAGCGGCGCTTGCAGCAGCAAAGATTCTGGGCCTTAAGGAACCGGAAATACAGGAGCGGGTAAAAAAATATCAGGCTGAGGCAAGAGAGCGCATAGAAAGGGATGATGAGGAGGTAAGCGGTGGGCAGTGTTAAGGACCTTGAGGTTATAAAACCCCCGGAAGGGGACGTGCCCGGGATCGGGAGGTTTCATTTCTCAGACAGGTACTCTGTCTTTGACTGGGGCGAGATGCCGGATCTTATCCCTGATAAAGGGGCCTCAATCGCCCTGTTAAGTTCATATTTCTTTGAAAAACTGGAAAATACGGCTATAAAGACTCATTACCTTGGACTTATTGAGGATAACAGGAGCAAGCCGCTGTTTGAACTGAAGGAGCCCTCAACCACAATGGAGACAAGGCTGCTCAGGGTCTTAAAGCCGGAGTTCCGGGAAGGCAGGTATGACTACTCATGTTATGAGGGGCAGAAGGGCAACTTCCTGATCCCCCTTGAGATTATCTACAGGAACTCCCTTCCTGAAGGAAGCAGTATATTTAAACGCCTGAGGAGCGGAGAGGTCAGGCCAGAGGATTTTGGTTTAAGGGAGATGCCGGTCCCTGGTGAGGAACTGAGGGAGCCCATCCTGGATGTATCCACCAAGCTGGAGATTACAGACCGTTATCTCTCATGGGAAGAGGCTATGCGCATTGCTGGACTGTCGGAAAGAGAGCTCAATGAGATAAAAGAGATTACCCTCTCTGTGAACAGGATGATTACCGACGAGTTTTCAAGGATAGGGCTTAAAAATGAAGATGGAAAGATAGAGCTTGGCTTTGACCCTGAAAGAA